>NZ_SSDQ01000137.1:0-34568 GCF_004794315.1 Microbacterium sp. PF5
CGGCCGTGGCTCAGGACGCCTGATGCGGCGCGTCCGCCGGGGTCTCCGCGTCCGCCGGGGTCTCCGCGTCCGCCGGGGTCTCCGCGTCCGGCGGGGTCGGTGCGTCCGCCGGGGTCTCCGCGGCGGCGGTGATGCGGGCGGCCATGCCCGAGAAGATCAGGCCGTGGAACGGCAGCACGGCTAGCCAGTACAGCCGTCCGGTGAGGCCGCGCGGGAAGAAGATCGCCCGCTGCTCATACCGCGCACCCGCGCCGTCTGGCACCGCCCGCAGCTCGAGCCACGCCTCCCCCGGCACCTTCATCTCGGCGCGCAGCCGCAGCAGGTGCCCGGCGTCGGTCTGCTCCACGGCCTCGACGCGCCAGAAGTCGATCGCGTCGCCCACCCGAGCGGCGGTGCGGCTGCGGCGGCCGCGGCGCAGACCGACGCCGCCCACCACGCGGTCCATCCAGCCGCGCACGGCCCACAGCAGCGGCGAGGAGTACCAGCCGTTCTCGCCGCCGATGCCCAGGATCACGCGCCACAGTTCCGCGACGGAGGCGTGCGTGCGCACCGAGCGGGCGTCGGTGAACACGGTGCGTCCGGCCCAGTCGGGGTCGCTCGGCAGCGGGTCGCTGGGCGCGCCGGACACCTCCGCATCTTGCCAGCTGGTCTCGATGGCGTCGGCGTCGACGCGGCCGAGGGCGAGCGTGACGGCGCGGCGGTACGGGGTGAGGCCGCCGTTCGGCCGAGGGATCAGCTCGTCGATCGCGTGGTCCTTCATGATGCACTCGTTCTGCAGGGATGCCACGAGCGGTCGGGCGATCGATCGCGGCACCGGCGTCACGAGGTTCACCCAGTGCGAGGCCAGCTCGGGCGTGAGCACGGGCAGCGCGGCGATCGCACGCTGACGGAGCCCCGCCTCGACCGCGTAGCCGTTCATCATCTGTCCGTAGCGCAGCACGTCGGGGCCGCCGATGTCGACCGCGCGGTTCACGTCGGGGTCGAGGCGGGCGGCACCGAGCAGGTAGTGCAGCACGTCGCGCACGGAGATCGGCTGGATGCGGTTGCGCACCCACTTCGGCGCGGGCATGTAGGGCAGCACGTCGGTGAGGTGGCGGATCATCTCGAAGGATGCGGAGCCGGAGCCGATCACGACCCCGGCCTGGAGCACGAGGGTCGGCACGCCGGAGTCGAGCAGGATCTCGCCGACGCGCACCCGGGAGCGCAGGTGGGGGGAGAGCGTCACGTCGTCGGGGTGCAGTCCGCCGAGGTAGACGATGCGCCGCACTCCCGCCGCGGCGGCGGCGCGGGCGACCGTGTGCGCGGCCCGCTCGTCGCTCTCCTCGAAGCCCTTGCCCGCGGACATCGAGTGGATCAGGTAGTACACGACGTCCACGTCGTCCATCGCGCGGGCGACGGCGTCGGCGTCGTCGGCGGATCCCTCGACGATCTCGCAGTCGTCCCCCCAGGTGAACGACGCGGCGCGCGCGGCGTCTCGGGCGAGCACCCGCACGCGGTAGCCGGCGTTGAGCAGGCGGGGGGTGAGGCGGCCGCCGATGTAGCCGGTGGCGCCGAGGACGAGGGCGCGGGGAGCGGAACCGTCGGCGCGGGGGACGGCCCGCAGCATCTCTTCGCGCCCGGTGGGCTGGGT
The DNA here is from genome assembly GCF_004794315.1 of Microbacterium sp. PF5. NCBI lineage: Bacteria > Bacillati > Actinomycetota > Actinomycetes > Micrococcales > Microbacteriaceae > Microbacterium > Microbacterium sp. PF5. The sequence continues at coordinate 1,631 of NZ_SSDQ01000137.1, forward strand.
GAGCTCGCTCATGGTCCGAGCGTAGGCGGGGGAGCGGACGATCGGAACGGGCTTGCGGCGGTCGCGGTGCGCGGATAGCCGTCCGGCTCGCGGCCTCGCTCGCGGCCTCGATCGCGGGCAGTCGCCGAGGGGGCGCCCGACGGGGTACGGTCGTACTCGTGACTTCTATCGAATCGATTCGACGCACGCGGCCCGACCGGCAGACGCGCCGCGCCAGGATCGCCGTCTCGGCGCTGTTCCTCACCAACGGCGCCCTGTTCGCGAACATCCTCCCGCGCTACCCGGAGATCAAGTCGGCCCTCGGCCTGGACAACCTCGGCTACGGCGTCGCGATCGCGGCCTTCCCCGCGGGAGCCATCGCGGCCGGGCTGCTTGCGGCCGTCCTGATCCGGCGCTTCGGCTCGGCCCGCGTCGCCGTGATCGGCACGGTGCTCACGAGCCTCGGGCTGCTGTCGGCCGCCCTCGCGCCGTCGGGAGTGCTGTTCGCCCTGGCGCTGCTGCTGGGCGGAGCCTCCGACGCGATCACTGATGTCGCCCAGAACGCGCACGGCCTCCGCGTGCAGAAGCGCTACGGCCGCTCGATCATCAACGGCTTCCACGCGATCTGGTCGACCGGTGCCGTGCTGGGCGGGGTCATGGCCGCCGGGGCGATCGCGCTGCACCTGCCGCTCGCCGTGCACCTGGGGATCTCGACGGCGCTGTTCGCCGCGGTCGCGCTCGTGGCGCTGGGCTTCTGCCTCCCTGGTCGCGACGACGACGCGGAGGAGGCCGCGGCCGAGCCGGGCGAGCTGGCGGGGCAGGTGCGCCGAGGTGTGCCGCCGCGGACGGTCGTCGCGATCGTGGCGCTGACCCTCATCGCGATGGCGGGTGCGGTCGCGGAGGATGCGGGCAACTCGTGGGCCACGCTGTACCTGGGCGACTCGCTGGGGGCTGCCGCCGCGATCGCCCCGCTCGGCTTCATCGCCCTCGTCGGTGCGCAGTTCATCGGGCGGCTGCTGGGCGACCCCCTGACCGATCGGTTCGGGCAGCGCGCGGTGGCGGCGGTCGGTGGCCTGATCGCGGCGGTCGGGATGACGCTCGCGCTCGCCTTCCCGAGCGTTCCCGGCACGATCCTGGGGTTCGCCGCCGTGGGGTTCGGCATCGCCACGCTCATCCCGGCCGCCATGCACGCGGCCGACGAGCTGCCGGGACTGCGTCCGGGGGTGGGGCTGACGCTCGTGTCATGGCTGCTGCGCCTGGGCTTCCTGCTGTCGCCGCCGTTCGTGGGATATCTCGCGGAGACGCAGAGCCTGGCGGCCGGGCTGATCGTCGCCCCGGCGGCGGCACTGGTCGCGGTGCTGCTGTCGGGCTTCCTCGACGGGCGGCGACCGCGCGACTGATCTGCAATACAAGGGTTGCAAGAGAGAGGGCGCTGTGCAACGCTAGAGTTGCGGTCGTCGTCATTCCGACGCCGACCCGAGAAAGGAACCATCATGGTGGACATGACTCGCAGTGACGCAGCGGTGGTCGACGAGGAAGCCTTCTCCGTCCGTCGGACCATCCGCATCGACGCCCCCATCGGCAAGGTCTGGCAGGCGGTGGCCGAGCCGGAGCACGTGTCGCGCTGGTTCGGTCGCACGGAGCTCGCGGGCTCCGGGGTGGGCGCGACCGGGACGATGACGTTCCCCGACTACGACGTGATCCCGCTGCGGGTGGAGGAGTTCGACGCCCCGCGCCGCATCACCTACCGGTGGAACAACGACGACGCGCTTGGCAGCCTGCCCGAGCGGATCGACGAGGCGACCTCCACCGTCTTCACCTTCACGCTCGACGAGGTCGACGGCGGCACGCAGCTCACGGTCGTGGAGAGCGGGTTCGACCGCACGTCCGACCCGCGCGCGAACCTGGAGTCGCACCGCACCGGCTGGGAGCTCGAACTCGACAAGCTCGTCGCACTCGTCGAGGACCGCACGTGACGGCGCCGACCCTTCTGCCCGTGCTCTCGGCCCTCGCCGACGAGACGAGGTGGAGCATCCTGACCGCGCTCGGCGAGGGCGACGCCTCCGCGTCCGCCCTCGCCGGGCGGCTGCCCGTCTCGCGGCAGGCCATCGCGAAGCACCTCGGTGTGCTGCAGGAGGTCGGGCTGGTCGAACCGGTGCGCGTGGGCCGCGAGGTGCGGTTCCGCGTGATCGGCGCCGAGCTGTCGGCCACCGCCACCGCGCTGGACGCGATCGGCCGCGAGTGGGACCGTCGCCTCGCCGCGATCAAGCAGATCGCGGAAGGGCTCTAGGCCATCTCCTTCGCGGCCTCGGCGTCGCCATGCTCCCCGTCGGCCTCCGCAGCCTCTTCGATCGCGGCCGTCATGCCGACCAGGAAGCGCATCACGGTACCGCGTTCGGCGTCGGACAGCTCATCGACGAGGCTCAGCATCCGGCGGTGCATGGCGCCGAGCGTCGCGCGCACCTCTTCATCGCTGCTGACGGTGGGGACGACGATGCCCGCGCGACGGTCGGTCGGATGCGGCTCGCGGCGCGCGTGACCTCCGCGCTCCAGGCGGTCGATCAGCGTGGTGGTCGATGCCGTGGAGATGTCGAGCATCCGGGCGATGTCGATCGGTCGCACGATGCGCCCGGCCCGCTGTTCGCGGAGCAGGAAACGCAGGGCCACGAGGTCGGTCTCGTTCATGCCCATCGAGGCGCGGGTGCGGGCGCGCATGGCGGTCTCGGCGCTGCGGTAGCGGCGCAGCATGTTCAGCACGTCGACGGTGGAGGCGGTGTCGCTCTCGGGGTACCAGTATCCGGAGGCGTGGAACTCGCCTCTGCTGTCGGTCACGCGACCTCCCCCTCGTCGCTCGACCCGGCCTCCCGCTCGAGCATCTCCATCGCGCCCGTCTCGACCTCGGCCGGGACGATGCGCAGGAGGCCACCCGTGATGGCGTCGGTCTCGGCGCCGATGATCTGCTCGATCCGGCGTCGCGTGACGGAGGGGAAGCGCTCCTCCAGGCGTTCGAGCAGATCGGCGTAGCTGATGTACGACGCCTCCTCGAGACTGAATCGCTCGGGCATGGCATCCTTTCGGGGGCGATGTCTCCATCATCGCATCCCGGAAGTGCCCGATCGCGCGGAATAATCGCTAGTCTGCCTCGTTGTCAGACTGTCGAGGTAGCATGGGCTGCGGGGAAGGAGTACTCGGCATGGGGAAGACCAGCACGGATGTGGCGACGTCGTCGCTCGCGCGCGATGTAGACGACTTCCGTCGCGCCGACGCCCAGCTCAACCGCCGCCTCGCCGCCCGCCGCGAGCCCAACGACACCGACCGGGCCGCGATGCACTTCATCGGCACCGCGCCGGCCGAGCGTCCCCTCACCCCCCGCGACCTCGCCGGCTTCCTCGGCATCAGCACTGCGGCGGTGACGAGCGTGATCCGCCGCCTGTCGGAGCGCGGGCAGATCGTGGTCGCGCCGCATCCGCTGGATGCCCGGTCCAAGGTGCTGCGTCCCTCCCTGCGCGACCTCCATTCGCAGGGCGACGAGCTGTCGGTGCGGGTGGCGGCGCTCGCCGACGAGTTCACCGAGCAGGAGGCGGCTGCGATCTCGCGGTTCCTGCGGCGCCTGACCGACGAGCTCGGCGACCTCCCCTGACCCGACTTGATTTAACTAGTTAAACTAGTAAACTATCCTCGTCCAGCTTTCTGCACGAGGAGAGATCATGGGAACCCTGACGTACGCGAATGCCACCGCTCCGATCGAGATCGACGACGAGGTGCTCGCGCATCTCCGAGCCGCAACCGTCACCAAGCTCCGCCGCAACGAGCCGTTCGCTCTCACCGTGCCCACGGGAGACGGACAGTCGGAGACGCTGTGGATGCACGCGTCCATCCCGGTGCGCTTCGCCCTCGACTCCACGGTCGAGCTGCACCGGCCGCTCCTGGCGCGCCTGATGCAGGCCGCGAGCTCCACCGGAGGCCTCGACCTCACCGACTCCGAGCTGTCGCTCGAGCTGGCATCGCGTGAGCTGCACGCGATGACCGCCTGAAAACGGAGGATGCAAGCCAGCCTCACCGTTCATCGTGGTCCTCTCGAAGGGCTCTTGGACCACGTGCGGTGATGGCCTCGGCGAGAACGGAGCGGGGGCTCCGCCTCGCCATCGAGCGGCATCCGGCCGCCTGGGATTCGGGTTCCCGGCCGCCGGATGCCGCTCCGTCTGTCACAGGGCGGTGTAGCCGCCGTCGACCAGGTGGTAGCTGCCGGTGATGAAGCTCGCGGCGTCGCTCGCGAGGAACACCACGAGGTTCGCGACCTCGTCGGCCTGCCCGAGCCGACCGATCGGGTGCTTCGACACGAGGAACTCCTTCGCTTCGTCTCCCATGTTCGCCAGCAGCGGGGTGTCGATGAAGCCGGGGCCGACCGAGTTCACGCGCACGCCCTGCGCCGAGTACTCCAGTGCGGCCGTCTTGGTCATGCCGACCACGCCGTGCTTGGCCGTGACGTAGGCGGGCGATCCCGCGAAGCCGACGCTGCCGAGGATCGAGGCGATGTTCACGACCGAGCCGCCGCCGTTCGCGAGGATCGACGGGATCTGCGCCTTCATGTTGCGGAACACGGCGTTGAGGTTGATCGCGATGACCTTGTCCCACGCGTCCTCCTCGTAGTCGGCCGTCGGGGCGGTGGCGCCGCCGATGCCGGCGTTGTTGACGCCGATGCGCAGGGGCGCGAGGGAGTTCGCGAGCTCGACCGACGAGGCGATCCAGGCGGGGTCGGTCGCGTCGCCGACCGAGGCCTCGGCGGTGCCGCCCGCGGCGCGGATCTCGTCGACCACGGCCTGCGCGTGCTCCGCGTTCAGGTCGTTCACGACGACCGACGCGCCGTTCTGCGCCAGCAGCTGCGCGACCGAGCGGCCGATGCCGCTGCCTGCTCCCGTCACGATCGCCGAGCGGTTCGAGACGTCGTACTGAGCCACGAGAGACTCCTCTTCCGGGCGGGCGCGGTGCCGGGAGATCTTCTCGGACGGTCCGTCCTTCCCTCCAGCCTACGCCGGAATATCGGAGGTGGATTCACGTGAATGGAAGTCAGCGGAGGACTCGGTAGCGCAGATGAGCCTCGCTCGCGAACGCCGACGTCTCCAGCCTCTCCAGCTCGATGCGCTGCCCGAGGCCCGCGAACAGGGAGATGCCGTCGCCGAGCAGTACCGGTGCCACGTCGAGATGGATCTCGTCGACCAGCCCGAGGCGAAGGCACTGGCGCGAGATGCTTCCGCCGAGCAGGCTCACCCACCCGTCGCCGGCGGCCTGCGAGGCGCGCTCGACGGCCTCGGCGATGTCGTCCACGACGAACGTGTAGGTGATGCCGTCGCGCTCGATCGGCTCGTGGGGGTGGTGCGTCATGAGGAAGACCGGCACTCGGAGCATGCCGCCGTAGGGGATCTCTCCGTCGTCGATCGTCTGCGTCCTGTTCGCGCCGCCGACGATGGCTCCGATGCGGCTCGTGACGCGCTCGACGACGGTGTCGTCTTCGGGGGCGGATGGTTGACCGAACATCCAGTCGACACCGCCGTCCGCATCGGCGAGGAATCCGTCGAGTGTGACGGTGGCATGGACGATCACCGTGGCCATGAGTGCTCCTTCGAAGAGATGAGTTGAGTGACTTGCCTCAAACCGTATGTGGAGTGGAGAGGGAAGTCAATGCGCTCACTACTATGGGATACTGGAGGCATGACTCGCGGCGACTCCTCCTATCACCGAGCGCTGGCGGCGATGAACCGGGAGGCGATCCTCGCCGCCGCGACACCGCTGTTCCTCGAATCCGGATATGACCGCACGTCGCTGGCTCGCGTCGCCGAGCGAGCAGGGGTCTCCACCGCCACGCTGTTCAAGCAGTTCCCGACCAAGGCGGCGCTGTTCGAGGCGGCGGTGCTCGCGGCCGGAGGAGCGCGCGACCCAGACCCCGTGGAGGTGTCGACGGACGACTTCGAGGAGGGGCTCGTGGCGCTCGGGCACGCCTACGCGGAACTGGTGACCCGTGCGCAGATGGTCGACCTGATGCGGACCGTCATCGCCGAGTCGCCGAAGTTCCCCGAGGTGCGGGAGCGGACGTTCGACTTCGGCACGCTCCCCGTGCTGGAGGCGCTGGGGCGCTTCCTTCGGGCATCGCACGCGGCGGGCACAGCGGACATCCCCGAACCGGACCGCACCTCGGCGCAGTTCCTCGGGATGATCGCCTCCGAGGTGTTCTGGCCGCGCCTCGTGCACGGCACCTGGTCGATCACGGGCGCCGAGCAGCGACGGGTCGTCGAGGAGGCCGCGCGCACGATCGCCGCGCGCCACGCGGCGCGGTCCGCGGCGGCTGAGTGATCGCACCGCTCGTCGCCCGGGTCGCCCTGGTGTGGCTCGAGAAGGGAGGGGGACCCCCGTGAACGGAGATCACGCCGGGGGCGTGACGGGACCGCCGCTGTGCACCGGACGCACCTCGACGCCCCCGCCGGACAGCAACGACGGGTCCTTCCGGGCGAGATGGATGGCCTCGTCGATGTCGGCGGCATCCAGGATGTAGAACCCGGCGACGACGTCCCCCGACCCGTAGGGCCCGTCGGTCGGGCCGTCCGCCCGCAGCGTGCGCGCCATCGACCGAGGGGTCAGCGCGTACGCGGCCCGCATGCGGCCGGACGCGACCAGGGAGTCGAAGTGCTCATCGCACTCCTGCAGCTCCTCCGGGGTCGCCGTGCGGGTGTGTCGGGAGTCGCCGGCGTAGATCAGGATCGCGAACCGGGGCACGTCAGGACTCGTCCCAGGGGAGCTTCACCAGCGGCAGGATGTAGATCCGGCCCGCGATCGCGACGGGATGCTTCGCCATGAAGGCGGCGGCCTCGTCGATCGAGTCGGCGGTGACGAGGTCGTAACCCGCGAACCACTCCTTGAACTCCGGGAACGGGCCGTCGGTGATCATCGTCTTCCCGTCGCGGACCGCGACGGATTTCGCCTGTTCGGGTCCGGCGACCGGGCCGCCGTCTCCGAGGCGCCCCGCCGCGTCGCCCTCGGTCGCCCAGCGTTCGAGGATCTCCTGATCCTCCGCGCGGGCCAGCGGGGTCCCGGTGGAATCGGACATGTGGATGACGAGGTAGGTGCTGCTCATGGGGTGTCTCCGTTTCTTGTGAGGTGAGTGCGGCGGCGGATGAGGTGCGCGGTCTCGGCGGTGTTGCCGCCGAGGGCGATCGCGCGGTCGTAGGCGGAGCGGGCCTCGGCCGGTCGGTCGAGCGCACGCAGCAGCTCGGCACGCGCGACGTGGAAGGCGTGGTGGCCGTCGAGGGTCTCGGCGAGCGGCTCGATCATCGCGAGGGCGACCTGCGGGGAGTCGAACTCGGAGACCGCGATCGCCTTGTTGAGGGTGATGACGGGGCTCGGATCGATCTGCTCGAGCCGCGTGTACAGCGACACGATCCGATCCCAGTCGGTGTCCCGCGCGTCGGCGGCGGTGACGTGCACCGCGTTGATCGCGGCCAGCAGCAGATACCGTCCCGGACGCCCGGCCTCCCGCTCGTCGGCGCGGGAGTGCAGGAGCTGCAGGCCCTCCGCGATGGCGGACCGGTCCCACGCTGTCCTGTCCTGTTCGTCCAGCCGCACGAGCTCGCCGTCGGGGGACACGCGTGCGGCGGCTCGCGCCTCGGTGAGCAGCATGAGGGCGAGAAGCCCGGTCACCTCCGGGTCGTCGGGGAGGAGGTCGTGGGCGAGTCTCGTGAGGCGGATCGCCTCGGCGGTCAGGTCCCGCCGGAGCGGGGGCGAGTCCGGGCCGGATGCGAGATACCCCTCGTTGAACACGAGATACAGCACGGTCAGGACGGCGTCGGTGCGGGCGGGGAGGTCCTCCGCGCGCGGGATCGTGAACGGGATCCGGGCGGCCTTGATCTTCGCCTTCGCCCGGGAGATGCGCTGGCCCATCGTGGTGTCCTGCACGAGGAACGCGTGGGCGATCTCCGCGACGCTGAGGCCGCCCACCATGCGCAGTGTCAGGGCGACGCGGGCCTCCAGCGGCAGCGTCGGGTGGCAGCAGATGAACAGCAGGCGCAGTCGATCGTCCTCCACCACACCCGCGGACGCCGGCGGGTCTGTGTCGTGCAGCATCATCGCCTCCCGGTGCTTCTCGTCGCGACGAGCCTCGCGACGGAGCCGATCGATCGCACGGCGGTTCGCCGTGGTCGTCACCCAGCCGGCCGGGTTCGGCGGGATGCCGTGCGCCGGCCAGTGCTCCACGGCTGCCGCGAACGCCTCCGCGGCCATCTCCTCGGCCAGATCGAGGTCGCCGAAGCGGCGCGCCAGTCCGGCGACGATCCGGGTCCATTCCTCCCGATGCGTCCGCGTGATGGCATCCCCCGCGCGGGAGGGCGTCGGCGTCACGACGCCCTCCGCGTCGACAGGGCCGCGAAGACGCGCCGGATCGGAGCGAGTCGTGCACCGCTCCCGCGAGGCACGGGCGGGACGGCGATCCGGCGATCGGCGAGGGCCGCTCGCCTTTGCCACGCGACGGACCCCTGGTGCGTTGCCGTGTCGTGGAGCAGCAGCGCCATCATCGGATCAGTATGCACGGGTGCCGCCTTCCGGGGTGAGGGGAGCCCGAGGACTCCGGACACTCACACCACGAACGGCACCCGCGCATTTCGACAACTCTGCCGAGACAGGCTCCAGTCCTCCTGGTTACCTCGTCAGGGCGTATCCGTGTTCCGCGAGCGCCCGCGCGAGGAACGACGCGTACCAGGTGGGCCACTGCTCGTCGTAGACGCCGCCGAGCTGTTCGCGCTCGTAGATGCCGTGGGCCGCAGCGGTCGTGCGGAGCAGTTCCTCGAGAACGCCCGCTGCGCGTTCGGTGTCGATCGACTCGGTCATCGATCAGCGCCCGGGGAGTCGGTCGATCACCTGCTGGATGATCCACTCGTTGCCGTCGGGGTCGTCGAACGAGGCGTACGACGCGTAGCTGTCGTGATCCTCGTTCGGCCCGTCGACGCGGTTGTGGCCGTCGGCCCAGTGGAAGACGCCGTCGGCGTCGTGCCAGATCGGGGTGATGTCGATCCCGCGGTCGGCGAGTTCCTGCCGGGCACCCGCGAGGTCGGGGGTGACCAGATGCAGCCCGTGTGCGCTGCCGGGACGAGCCGACGTGAGCTGCTCGCCGAAGATGATCGAGGCGCTCGATCCCGGTGGGGTGAACTGCACGACGCGCAGTCCGCGATCGGTGGCGAAGTCGGCGTCCTCGCGGAAACCGATTCTGCTGTAGAAATCCTTGGCGCGGTCGACGTCGGAAACGGGGAGGACGACGATTTCGAGGGCGAGTTCCATGGGTGCTGGTCCTGTTCTTGCGGGTGGGGGCGGTCAGCGGGCGCTGAAGGCGGAGGTGAACGACTTCTTGAGGCCGGGGGTGCCGAGGAGGGGCAGGAGCGCGGCGAGCACCCGGGGGCCGAAGGCGGCAGGGGTTCTGGTCAGCGTGACGTCGATGAGCGTGCCCTCCCCGGCGGGGGTGAAGCGGAAGTCCCAGCCGCCGCCGGCGCCGAACACCTTGGAGTCGTGGGTGACCATCGTCGCGGAGCCCGCGGTGGTGTCCCACTCGTAGCGCCCGCGCTCCCAGGTGGCGTCGTTGCCCTCGGTGACCTCGGCCCAGTTCGCTCCGCGGTCGTGCACGTGGAAGTGCTCGGGCTCGATGCCCGACCAGGTCTTGGTGCGAGTGGCACTGAAGTCGGTGAGGACGGACATGGCGGCCGTGGGGGAGAGCGGCGAGGACACCTGGAAACGGGTGACGGACATCGGGGGCCTTTCGGAGAGTAACCGTTTAGAATGGTTACACTCTGGCAGTGCTCGAATAACCTGTCAAGCTGGTTACCTCAACTCGCTCGATACCCGTTAGAGTGGTTACGTGATGCACGCCTTCCCCTGTGGGACTCTCGCTCTCGATTTCGTGGGCACGCTTCGCGCGCGCCGCGATCCTGAGCCGCGCGAGATGCTCGCCGACGGTCCCGCGCTCGACGCCTGGTTCGTCGAAGCCGGTGTCATCGGCGAGGCGCCCGCGGCGGGCCGGACGGAGCTGGAGCGCGCGATCGAGCTGCGCGAGGCCATCTACGACTGCGCTCTCGCACGACTGCAGGGGCACGGACTGCCGAGTGCGGCCGTCGGCGTGCTCAACCGCTGGGCCGGCTCCGCCCCCGTGCGGCTGATGCTCGACGACGCCTCCACCCGGCGAGAGGGATCGGCCGCGAACGGGCTCGCGACGGTGGCGCGCAACGCCGTCGAGCTCTTCGGTGGTGACGACGCCGCGCTGCTCCGCGAGTGCGGGCGGCCGGGCTGCACGCAGGTGTACGTCGACCGTTCGCGGGGCGGTCGCCGGGAATGGTGCTCGATGCGCACCTGTGGCAACCGCGTCAAGGCCGCACAGTTCCGGGCTCGTCACCGCGACGCCCCCGCGAGCGCGTCCGCCTGAGCTTCACAGGGACGCTCGACGGAGTCGGCCCTGCTCGTCGATCTCGATCACCAGCTCGATGCCGAGACGTCTCAGGAAGTCGGCGTCGTGACTCACGACCAGGAGGGCGCCGCGGTAGCTTCCGAGCGCTTCGATGAGCTGATCCACGCTCGTGATGTCGAGATTGTTCGTCGGCTCGTCGAGGATGAGCAGCTGAGCCGGCGGTTCGACCAGGAGCAGCTGGGCCAGGCTGACACGGAAACGCTCACCGCCCGACAGGGTTCCGACGGGTCTGTCGGCGGCCGCGCCACGGATGAGGAGGCGCGCGAGCTGGTTGCGCACGGTATCCGGCGCGGAGGCGGGAGCGGCACGCTGAACGATCGTGAACGCGGACTGCGCATCGTCGAGTCCGTCGAGTCGCTGCGGGAGGTAGCCGACCCGGTCCGTCAGCAGCGATCCGGACGGGCGTCCCGCCGAGACGGGCTCACCGCGGAGAAGGCGTTCCAGCAGCGTCGACTTGCCGGCCCCGTTCGGCCCGACGAGCGCGACGCGCTCTGGTCCCTGGATGACGATCGTCGTCTCGCCGTCGGAGAGCTCGGCGATGCGGCGCGCACGCGGAACATCGGGGTCAGGCAGGGTGAGATGGATGTGCTCCTCGGCGCGAACGCGTGCGTCGGCCGCGTCGACGGCGGCCTGAGCGCTGCGCACCTTGTCGTCCAGGGTCGTCCGCATCGATCCGGCGGCGGCCTGCGCCTTGCTCGCCCTGTTGCCGGCCATGATCTTCGGGATGCCGCCGCTGGCCTGCGTCTTCTTGCCGGTGCGCTCACGCCTGGCGAGCTTCGTCTCCGCTTCGATGCGCTGCTTCTTCTCCACCTTCAACGCCTGCTGCGCGGTCCGTGCGGCCTGGCTCGCGGCCGCCTGCTCCAGCTCCAGGTGCGCGGTGAACTCGCTGTACGGGCCGCCGAAGACCGAGAGGTTCCCGGCGTGCAGCTCCGCGGTCGCATCCATGTGCTCGAGCAGTTCCACATCATGGCTCACCACGATGAGCGTTCCCGGCCACTGGTCGACGAGTTCCGCCAACCGCCCGCGGGTCCGACGGTCGACGTTGTTCGTCGGCTCGTCAAGCAGGGTGATCGCCGTACGTCGCACACGCAGTCCTGAGATGGCGATCAACATCGCTTCGCCGCCGGACAGTTCTCCGACGCGTCGATCCAGCGCGGTGTCGGCGAATCCCAGCTGGCTCAGGGCCTCGTTCGCGCGCGGCTCGATGTCCCAGTCGTCGCCGATGGTGTCGAAATGGCGCACGTCGACGTCGCCGCCCTCGATGGCACGGATCGCAGCGAGGATGTCGTGCACCCCGAGGAGCTCGGCGATGGTCGCGTCGTGTCCCAGCGTCAGCATCTGCGGGAGATAGCCGACGTCGCCGGCGGTGTGGATGCGACCGCGCGACGGCGTCAGGTCGCCGGCGATGAGGCGGAGGAGGGTGGACTTTCCGGCGCCGTTCCTGCCGATGAGGCCGGTTCGGCCCGCTGTGAAGCTGCCGGTCACGTCGTCGAGCGCGAGCGTGCCGTCCGGCCACTCGAAGGAGACGTTCTGAAGGGTGATGACGGATGAGGTCGACATGAGGATCTCTCGTGTTCTGCCCGGTGCGGGCTGCTGACGGAGTCAGCGGGGTCGGAAATGGGCGCGCTGAGGATTCAGCGGGATGCGGCCCCGTGCGACCGAACGGCGCGCGACGCGGACGTTCGATGCCCATCCGTGCTCGCGAACGGAATGCGCGTCAGCGGCGGATGCGGTGGTCGACGACCGGGCGATGGCCCGGCTCGTCGCGGGAGGGAAGGGGGCGCAGCGGGATGTGGCCAGATGGCCGGCGCCTACGCTCTGTCGACCTCGTCGATTTCCATGGCTCGATCCTAGCGTCGCCTCACCGACGACGACGACCCGGGGCGACGTCGCCACACATACCTCTTGACACGCCCGCACGCCAGGCATAACGTACAACCAAATGGTTGCACGAACAGAACTGAGCGAAGCGGAGGTCGACCGTGTGTTCCACGCACTGGCGACGTCGACCCGGCGCGACATCCTGCGCCGGACGATCGAGCGGGAGCAGTCCGTCTCGACCCTCGCCGCCGAATACGAGATGTCGTTCGCGGCTGTCCAGAAGCACGTGGCCGTGCTCGAGGCCGCGAACCTCATCGTCAAGCGCGCCGAGGGACGCGAGCGGCTCGTCCGCGCGAACCCCGAGATGATCGCCCGCGCCAGGGCGCTCCTCGCCCGTTACGAAGAGCTGTGGCGGTCGCGCATCGCCCGGCTCGACGACCTGCTGGCCGAGACGCCCGCCGGTCGCCCCGACAACGACACCACCGACAACGCACGAGAGAACCCAGGAGACTGACATGCCCGTCACCGACGTCACCACCGATGCCGACGACCTCACGATGACCGTCACGGCCGACTTCGCCGCCCCCATCGAGCGGGTCTGGAACGCGTACAGCGATCCGCGCCAGCTCGAGCGCTTCTGGGGTCCTCCCGGCTGGCCCGCCACCTTCACCGTGTGGGACCACACGGTCGGCGGCCGCGCGGTCTACACGATGAACGGACCTCGCGGCGAGAAGTCGACGGGCGTCTGGGAGTTCCTCGCCATCGAGGAACCGCACCGCTTCGAGGTGCTCGACTCCTTCGCCGACGAGCACGGAAAGCCCCTCGACGGCTTCCCCGCGCAGCGCATGAGCTTCACGTTCGATTCCACGCCCGAGGGCACCCGCATGGTCACCACGAGCCACTTCGACTCGGTCGACGCGCTCGAACAGGTCGTCGAGATGGGCCAGGTCGAGGGCATCAAGATGGCGATGGGCCAGCTCGACGCCGTGCTGCAGGACCTCCGCGAGTACGCGCAGGGCAAGGGCACCCGGGTGGAGCTGCTCGACGACACCCACGTGCGCATCACCCGGCTCGTCGAGGGTCCGCGCGAGCTGGTGTGGCGCGCGCACTTCGAGCCCGACCTCATCCGCCAGTGGATGCTCGGCCCGGACGGGTGGGAGATGACCGAATGCACCGCGGCGACCGAGGTCGGCCAGTCGTACCGCAACTCGTGGGCGCCGGTCGGCGACACCGAGGGCGAGCCGTTCGGGTTCGAGGGTGAGGCGCTGCTGATCGACGCCCCGCGCCGCGCCGTCACCACCGAACGCATGCAGGGCATGCCCACCGAGACCGTCAACGACCTGAGCCTCTACGAGGAGGACGGCGCCACGCTCGTCACGGTGCTCATCGAGTACCCCGACAAGGAGACGCGCGACATGATCCTGGCCACCGGCATGGCCGACGGCATGGAGGCCTCGTTCGCCCGCCTGGAACGCGAACTGCTGGCGGTCTGACCGCCGCGTCGTCCACGACTCCTCGGAATCGGCCGGGTCCCTCGTGGATCCGGCCGATTCCGCGTCCCTGCTCGCCGTTTCCGGGGAGTTGTGGACCGCCCGTCGCGGAGGCGCGGCGGCGGACCGGGGTGGAGCGGGATAAAGTGGCGGCACGATGAGGATCACGCGCCGCACCCTGCTCCTCGGCGCCGGAGCCGGTGCCGTCTCGGTGCTTCTCGCCTCCTGCACGCCGGAGCCGAAGCCCACGCCGACGCCCACCCGCACGCGTGAGCCCGAGCCCCCGCCCGGCGTCCCCGCACCTGCCGGCAGCATCCGCAGCACCTGGACCACCGACCCGTTCGCCCTGGGAGCTGCCAGCTTCACCCCCGTCGGAGTGCTCGCCGACGCCCGCGCCGCCCTCGGCCGCCCGGTCGACGATCGCCTCTTCTTCGCGGGCGAGGCCACCGACGAAGACGCCCCCGGCACTGTGCGCGGCGCCATCGCCTCGGGGGAGCGCGTGGTCGACGAGCTGATGGATGCCGCGGGATCGGGGGAGCGCGTCGCCGTGATCGGCGCGGGCCTCGCGGGAGCCACCGCCGCCGCCCTCCTCGCCGACCGGGGCCTGCAGGTGACCGTGTTCGAGGCGCGCGACCGCGTCGGCGGGCGCGTCTTCACCCGCAGCGACGACTCCTGGCCGGTGCCCGTGCAGCTCGGCGCCTGGCTGTTCGGCGAGGACGACGCCGAGGTGCTCGACCGGCTGCGCGCCGGCGACGTGGGAACCGTCGACCTCACCGGCTCGCTGTGGCGTACCCCCGACGGCGACATCGAACCGGTCGACCCCGTGCCCGTCACCACGGCCATCGCCGCCGCCCAGGCCGCCCCGGAAGACGTCTCGGTCACTGACGCGCTGACCGCCGCGGGCATCGACCCCGCGGATCCCTCGACCGCCGCCCTGCTCGACATCCTCGCCGCGCGCACGGGTGCCGCAGCCGACGAGCTCTCCAGCTGGTTCGCGCCGCCGCTGCCCACGGGCGACCCGGCCGCCACCCGCGACAGCCTCGTGCCGTTCGTGGAGCACGCGCTCGACGGAGTGCAGGTCGGCCTGAACTCCCCGGTTGCCCGCCTGGCCTACGACGACACCGGGGTGAGCGTGCGCCTCGGCACCGGGGAGGCCCTGTCGTTCGACCGGGTGGTGGTGACGGTGCCGCTCGGGGTGCTGCAGGACCGCAGCATCGAGTTCGACCCGCCGTTGCCCTTCGCCAACCGCGGCGCGATCTCGGCGCTCGGCATGGGGGCCATCGAGACCGTGTGGCTGCGGTGGGACGAGGCGTTCTGGGAGAACGACGAGGCCGTGTGGCACGCGGTCGGCACCGACGCGGTCATCCCCACCTGGATCAATCTGCGCCCCGTCACGGGCGAGAACGTGCTGGTGGGCATCGTCGGGGGTGCGGCCGCCGCCGAGTTCGCGGAACTCAGCGACGACGACGCGTTCGACGCGGCGCTGGCGTCGCTGACCGTCTACGTCTGAGCCGACGCGCCGACCCGCTCGCGCGCATCGACCGCACCGGCCGGGCTGCCGCGGTCGTCGTCCGGGGGATCGTCGGGCCCGGGATCCGCGTCGGTGCGCAACCGCCGCGGCAACGGCATCCGGCTGATCAGCACCAGGGCGGTCGCGACGATGCTGAACGATGCCAGGGCCACCGCGCACGAGATCACGAACTCGGGCGGACCGCTCACCTGCCGCGGGTCGAGGAAGTAGTACGGATACCAGCCGATCAGCGGGCCACGGATGAGCGTCGCGACACCCCACAGCACCGGATACACGAGGGTGATCGGAACCACACGCCACGGCACGGCTCGATGCCCCGGAGCCAGCGCCCAGGCCGCGACCGTGACCGCCGGCAAGTAGAAGTGCAGCACCTGATCCGACCACGGCACGTCGATGCGGATGCCGCGCACACCCGCCTGCCACACCAGGATCGCGAACACCAGGCCGGCCGTGATCGTCCACGTCAGCACGAGCGCCAGCGCCACCGTGAGCCACCGCGGGTCTCGCGCACGCCGCAGAGCGAGCACCCCCGCGATCGACAGCAGCACCACGAACGCGAGGTTGGACTGGTTCGTCAGGTAGGCGAAGAAGTTCTGGCTCGCGATGGTGTGCGACGCCAGGCCCCAGGCCATGCGGTGGATGAGGGCGACGAGGCAGATGGCGGCTGCGCTCAGACGGAGCAGGCCGAAGACCGTACGGGTCCTCACCGCCGCGTCACCGTCCCCACCATCATCCGCCGAGTCTACGGAGTCCACCCGAGCGCTCGCCGCGTCGCGGGTGGCTGCGCCGTGCGCTCAGATCAGCCGACGCAGGGCCTCTTCGAGCGAGACGCCCTGCGCCTCGGCGCGGTCGCGGAGGCGCGCGTGCTCATCGGACGACAGCGGGATCCGCAGTTCGATCGGGTCGTCGTCGGGGCGGTCGAGGCCGTCGAGCAGGTCGGAGGGCTCCGCCCACAGCGGTTCCGCGTACGACTCGGAGACGGGGGTGGCGGCAGGGCCGGAGGCGGTGGGCGCCCCGGTGATGCGGTCGGAACTCGCGGCCGGAGCGGAGGTCGCCGTCGCGACGGAGGTGGTCTTCGCGGCCGGGGCTGTCCTCTCGGGAGAGCTGGTGGTCGCGGCATGCGCGGCGACGGGGGCGGAGGCGGCGACCGCGGCACCGGCGTCGGTCGCGAGGGTGAAGCCCGGGCCCCGGCGCGGTTCCTGCCCCTGCTGGTACGCCTTCGCCGCCGCGTTCGCGCGCTCGTCCGCTGCCTCGTTCAAGGGGTGCCCCGCGTGGCCCTTGACCCACGAGAACTCCACGTCCCGTCCGCGGATCGCCTCGTCGATGCCCTCCAGCAGGTCGCGGTTGAGCACGGGGCCGCCGTCGGACTTGCGCCATCCGCGGCGCTTCCACCCCGGCATCCACTTCGTCACGGAGTCGATCACGTAGCGGCTGTCGCACTCGATCAGCAGCTTCTCGTCGGTGCCGGCGGTCGCGCGGAGGAGCTCGAGCACGGCCCGCAGCTCGCCCTGGTTGTTGGTGCCGTGCGGGGAACCACCGGCCGCCCAGTTGGCGTCGTCGATGTACCAGGCCCAGCCGTTCGGGCCGGGGTTGCCCAGGGCGGAGCCGTCTGCGGCGGCGGTGATGGTCATCCTTCCACCGTATCGGTGGGGGCCGACGCGGCCGCGCGAGAGGGCAGCGCGGTCAGTCCTCGGGGTCGCTGTTCTCGATCGTCGCGGCCTCGGGCGCGGGCGGTGCGACCGGGAACACGATCGAGCTCACGGAGGCCGGCGCTCCGAGGCCGAGCGTGAGGGGGTCCACCGCGGGGGCCGTGTCGAGGAGGTCGGCGTCGGAGCGTTCGAGCGGCTCGGACGGCAGAGCCCACTGCTGCTCTTCTTCTTCGGGTCGCTGCTGGAAGAGTCCCATGGAGTCCATCATGACCCCGGCCGCACGACCCGCGGTCGCATTCACACGGGATTGATCGCTTGCCCGCGAGCCGGGCTCAGGCGGGGTCGCGGGTCGAGGCGGCGCGCACGGCCTCGACGAGCGTCCGCCAGGGGCCCTCGAGCGCGGAGTCGGGCAGCTCGCGCTCCCGGCGCTCGGAGGGCGTGCGCGCGCGGATGCTCCACATGAAGCGGTCGGCCCCGCGTGACGCGTCGGCGTCCTGGTCCCACGGGCAGAGGTCGATGAGCGTGATCCACTCGTCCGCGTCGGACGGCTCCGCCTCCACACGCCACTGGCGACGGATGCCCGCGATGCCGCCCGATCGCACGACGGCGATCACGACGGGGGCGTCACTCGGAGGTGCCGGGTCCTCGCTCATGCTCATAGACTCCCACGGCGCTCCACGCCCGTCGAGCCGCGGCCGCCGTCTCCTCGTCGACCGCGACGGCCGCGGCCACCGTGGCGTCGGCGAACTCCGTGAACGTGGCCGTGCTCGACAGCCCGCCCGTGAGCGCCCGGTACCAGACGGTTCCCGCGCGCTCCCAGGCGTTGCCGCCGAGGTCGCGCGCGAACAGGGCGAACGCGCGGTTGGGGATGCCCGAGTTGATGTGCACGCCGCCGTTGTCCTCGGTCGTGCGGACGAAGCCGCTCATGTGGTCGGGCTGCGGGTCTTTGCCGAGCTCATCGTCGTCGTAGGCCGTGCCGGGGGCGATCATCGACCGCAGCGCCGCGCCCTGCACGGCCCCGGTGAAGATCTCGGCGCCGATGAGCCAGCTCGCCTGCGCCGCGGTCTGGCCCTGCGCGTACTGCTCGGTGAGCGCGCCGAAGACGTCGGCGAGCGATTCGTTCAGGGCGCCGGGCTGGCCCTGGTACTCCAGGTTCGCGGTGTGCTGCACGACCCCGTGTGCGAGCTCGTGCCCGATCACGGTGAGCGAGCCGGTGAAGCCGCGGAACACCTCGCCGTCGCCGTCGCCGAACACCATGCGCTCGCCGTCCCAGAACGCGTTGTCGTAGTCGACGCCGTAGTGCACGGTCGCGTCGAGCGGCGCCCCCGCGTCGTCGAGCGAGTTGCGCTGGAAGGCGGCCAGCAGCATCTCGAACGTGGCGCCGAGGCCGTCGAAGGCTTCGTTCACGGCGGGGTCGTCAACCGGCGCGTCGTCTTCGCCGCGCACCACGGCGCCCGGCAGCTGCTGCGTGTTGCCGGCGTCGCTGATCGTGCGGTTCGGCGCGTCGGACAGCTGGGCGACGAGGTCGCCGTTCTCGTCGATCGAGAGGTCGATGCGGGCGCGGAACGGTGGACGCCCGGCCGTGAGGGTCTGGCGGGCGGCGGCCGCGGCCTTGGGGAAACGACCCGATTCGGCGAGACGCGCGAGCAGATAGGAGGGGATGACGCCGTGACACGGGGCGAGTTCTGCGCTGCTCATGCTGCGACCCTACGCCCCGCCTCGGACGTTCGCCCGCTCGCTCCTCGGCACCGGGAGGGTCGCAAGCCCGCTCCCTCGTCTCAAACTTGAGATTGAGAATCATTCTCAATAGGGTGACAGAGTCATGAACCTCGCACTCCTCCGGCGGGCAGCCCTCGCCCCCTCCGCCCTCCTCGTCCTCCTCGCCGCCGCCGGGTGCGCCTCCCCGGTCGCGCCCGCTGCGACGGCGGATCCCGATGCGCACGGCATCGACTCGGGCGGCGCCGCGGAGGTCGCCGCGCCCGCCCTCGCCCTCGCTGTCGCGGACGAGCGGGGCGCCCTCACCCTCCTCGATCTCGACACCGAGGAGCGCGTCGTCCTCACTGACGCCGGGGCCGGGAGGGCCGCGGTGTCGGGCGATGGGCGCCTCGTGTTCCTCGCCCGCACCGAGGGCGACGACGCGACCGTGGACGTGGTCGATACCGGGCGCTGGACCGTGCCGCACGGCGACCACACGCACTCGTTCCGGGGCGAGCCGCGGCAGCTCGGCTCGCTGGATGGCCACGGCGAGGTGCGAGTCAGCGGAGCCGGTCAGAGCGCTGCGATCGGGTTCGACGGCGCGGAGGTCGTCCTGCTCCCGCACGACGACCTCACAGCCGGACTCGATGCCGCCCCGCTCGCCCTGACGCACGCAGGCCCGGTCCTCCCGTTCGCCGACCGGCTCCTCGTGCCCACCGCCTCCGGCACCATCCGGATCGTCGACGGCGAGGGCGCCCCTGCCGCCGCGGCCGAGATACCGTGCGGCGCGGTCTCCGACGCCGACCTCACCCGCGTCGGCGCGGTCTTCGCGTGCGCGGAAGGGGCGGTGCTCTTCACCCGGCAGGTGGGCGGAGAGATCGTCGGCGAGGCGATCCCGTATCCGGCCGGAGCCCCCGCGGCGACGCGGCTCGACGGTCGCGCCGACCGGCCGGACCTCGCCGGCGTCGCCGGTGACGACGGTGCATGGCTGCTCGACGTGCGTCAGCGCACCTGGACGCTGATCCCCTCCGACGTCCCGCTCATCCGCGCCGTCGCCATCGGAGACGACGCCGGTCGCACGGTCGCGGTCGACGCGGAGGGACGGCTCCGCGTGCTGGCGCCGGACGGATCCGTGCTGGCCCGCACCGAGCCCCTGCTCGCGGCGACCATCGCAGACCCGGCGCTGCGAGACCGCGTGGAGCTGCGGGTGTCCGCACGACGCGTCTACGTCGCCGATCCCGCCGCGGGAACGGTCTACGAGATCGACAACGGCGACGCGCGCATCACCCGTACCTTCAGCGACCTCGAGGCCGTGTTCCTCCAGCTCGTCGGCTGATCCAGAGTCCTCGGCGCCCCGCGCCGCCGCGCATCCGCGCACCCTGAGAAGAAAGAGAGACGAACCCATGTCCCGACCCCGCAGCCGCCTCGCGCTGGGCGCCCTCGGCGCGATCGCCGCCGTGGCCCTGACCGGATGCGCCGGAGCCTCCCCCGCGTCCCAGAACACCACCGGTGCCGCGCCGGAGCAGCACGACCATCACGAGGCGGAGACCCGCGTCGCCCTCACCTACGACGGTGGCGTGGTCGTGCTCGACGGCGACACCCTCGAGACCCTCGCCGAGGCCGAGCTCGACGGATTCCTGCGCGTGAACGGCGCGGGCGACCACGACGGCCATGTGTTCGTCACGGCCGAGGACGGCTTCCACGTGCTCGACACCGGTCTCGCCTCCGGAGCCGTCGAGTTCACCGGGGAGGTGTTCGAGGCGGTGGCCGCCGGACACGCGACCCCGCACGCCGGCCGCACCGCGCTGTTCGACGACGGCACCGGAGAGGTGCGCGTGTTCGACACCGACGCGGTCGGCACGGGCACCCTCCCGGAGTTCGACACCATCACGTCGGAGGCGGCGCACCACGGGGTGGCCATCGAACTGTCCGACGGCACCGTCCTGTCCACGATCGGCACGGCCGAGGCCCGCAGCGGCGTGCGGCACCTGGCGGCGGACGGCACCGAGCTCGCGCGCGACGAGCGGTGCCCGAGCGTGCACGGGGAGGGCGCGCTGAAGGGGGAGGTCGTGATGTTCGGCTGCGAGGACGGCGTGCTGCTCTTCGCGGACGGCGCTTTCACCAAGCTCGACGCCCCGGACGAGTTCGGGCGCACCGGCAACGCCTACGTGACCGACACCAGCGCCGTCGCGGTCGGCGATTACAAGACGGATCCCGACCAGGAGGGCTACTTCCTGTCGCAGCTGGTGCTGGTCGACACCGCGGCCGCGAGCCTCTCGGTGGTCGATGCCCCGGCCGAGTACACGTGGCGCGGTGTGGGTCGCAGCGCCCACGACGACATCGTGGTGCTGGGCGCCGACGGCAGCCTCACCGTGCTCGACGAGTCCGGTGCGGTGCAGGACTCCTGGTCGGTCATCGACGCGTGGGAGAGCCCGGCCGAGTGGCAGGACCCGCACCCGGGCCTGCGGGTGGTGGGCGACGTCGCCTATGTGACCGAGCCGGCGAAGAAGCGCATCGTCGCGGTCGACCTGCACACGGGAGAGGTGGCGGCCGAGGCCACGCTCGACGTGGTCCCCAACGAGTTCGTGGTGGTGGGTGCCGCCGGGCACTGAGCGCCACGGGACAGGAGGGGCGGATCCGGGTGGGGTCCGCCCCTTCGTCGTGCGGCGATGGCTCACCCTTGACAGGATTGCGTTCTGTATACAGAATACTGGAGAGCCCCGCGGGGTGATCGACCCGAACTTCAACGATGAAAGAGGTAGCGAGATGGCACGTGCTGCGACACGGTATCTGGCCCTGGGCGCCGCCGGAGCGCTCGCACTCGGACTCGCCGCGTGCAGCGGTGGCGGCGGGGGCGGCAGCGTCGACGCCGACGGCAAGGCCACCGTCGTGTGGTCCACCTGGGGCACTCCGGAGGAGCTCACCCGCTACGAGGAGTTCAACAAGGACTTCATGGAGCGCCACCCCGACATCACCGTCAAGCTGCAGCCCGTGGCCGGCTACGGCGACTACCACTCCAAGCTGCTCGCCCAGCTGACCAGCAACACCGCGCCCGACGTGTTCTACGTGGGCGACGACATGATCGGGCAGTTCGTCGACTCGAACCGGCTCATGCCGCTGCGCGAGCTGATGGACTCGAAGGACAGCAAGACCGCCTACGACGACTTCTTCCCCGGCCTGTTCGGTGCGGCCGAGAAGGACGACGAGGTCTACGCGGCGCCCAACGACTCCAACCCCGACGTGTTCTGGTACGACAAGCAGGCGCTCGCCGCGGCCGGTATCACCGAAGACCCCGCGACCCTGGCCGAGAACGGCGAGTGGACCACCGACAAGTTCCTCGAGATGAACGCGGCCCTGCACGACGCGGGGCTCACCGGCACCATGTACTGGAACTACTGGGCCACCCACTGGAGCTGGCTGTCGTCGCAGGGCCTCGACGCCCCGTACGACGACAAGGGGACGTTCGTCGCCAACGAGGACGCCGACACGGTCGAGGCCATGCAGCAGTTCGGCGACCTCTTCCAGGACGGCACCTTCGTGGTGGCCGACACCCTCCCCGACGGCGCCGGTGCCGACAGCGTGTTCGTGACGCACAAGGCCGGGTTCTTCGTGCAGGGCCGCTACACGATCGGCACCGTGAGCGCGGCGGGCGAGCAGGACAGCTACGACATCGTGCGCTGGCCCACCCCCGATGGAGCGGAAGCCCCGACCGGCGTCGCCACGTCGTTCCTCGCGATCAACGGCAAGACCAAGGTGAAGGACGCCGCGTTCACGTTCTGGACCGAGTTCCTCTCCGCAGAGGGACAGACCTTCCGCCTCGAGGGCGGCGGCAACGCGGTCCCGTCCATCAAGGGCGCCGACGAGGTCGTGCTGGAGGGTGACTACCCCGCGCACGCGCAGACCTTCCTCGACATGCGCGACATCGGCTTCGAGGACTACCCCGCCGAGGCACGCATCCCCGGGCTGCCCGTCGCCATCGCGGAGGAGTTCCAGAAGCTCTACGAGGGCAAGGTCGACGCGCAGACCACGCTCGACACGATCGCCGACGTGGTCGCGGAACGGTCGGAGAAGTAGACCGGTGACCACTCTCACCGAGAACGGAGGGATGCCGCAGGCCGAGCCTGCGGCATCCGCCCCGCCCCTGCGCCCCGAGGCCGCGTGGCGCCGCCGCGACCGCCGCTGGGGCTACGTGTTCGTCGCCCCGCAGCTGCTCGGCATGGCCCTGTTCGTCATCCTGCCGTTCGGGGCCAGCCTGGTGCTGGCCTTCGCGGAGTGGGACGGGCTGAGCGACCTGGAGTGGGTGGGCTTCGCGAACTTCGCCGAGCAGCTCACCGACCCGCTCCTCGGCCGCGCCATCCTCAACACCCTGCTGATCGCGGTCATCACCGTGCCGATCGGCCTCACGCTCGCCGTGATCGTCGCGGTCGCGCTCGAACGGCTCAAGACCCGCACGCTCTACCTCATCCTGTTCTTCGCGCCCGTCGTGACGTCGACGGTCGCGGTCGCCATGATCTGGCAGCAGATGTTCCGCGCGGACGGCCTGCTGTCCACCACCATCGCCAACGTGTTCGGCATCACCCCGCCCGACTGGCTGCAGGACCCCAAGCTCGCGCTGCTCGCGGTCTGCATCGTCACGATCTGGTCGTCGATGGGCTTGAACGTGGTGATCTTCCTCGCCGGACTCCAGAACATCTCGCCCTCGGTCATCGAGGCCGCCCGCATCGACGGCGCCGGCGCCTGGCGACTGTTCACCGGCATCCGCCTGCCGCTGCTCTCCCCGATCGTGTTCTTCTCGTCGGTGATCGCGTTCATCTCGTCGCTGCAGACGTTCGACACGGTCTACGTGCTCGTCTCCGGCGGCGGCCCGGACAACGCCACCCGCACGATCGTCTACCACATCTTCGATCTGGGCTTCGGGCGGTTCGAGTTCGGTCCGTCGAGCGCCGCGAGCGTGATCCTGCTCGTGCTGACCCTCGTCATCACCGCGATCCAGTTCGGCGCGCAGAAGAAGTTCGTCCACTACGAGGATGACCCGGCATGACCCTCCAGACGCCCTCGCTCATCGAGCCGGCCGCCCCCGCGACCGACTCGACCGTCGCCCTCACGGCCCCCGGCTACCGTCGCCGCGGTCGCGGAGGGCCCGGCGCCGACCGCGCGCGCCGTCGCCTCGGAGCCACCGCGCTCCACGTGGTGCTCATGATCGCCGGCATCTCGATGGTGTTCCCGTTCGTGTGGATGCTGCTGACGTCGTTCAAGACGCTGCCGCAGCTGCTGAAGAACCCGCTCGAGTTCCTCCCCAACCCGTGGACGGTGGAGAACTACGCCGACGCCTGGAACGCGGTGCCGTTCGGGCAGGCGTATCTGAACAGCGCCTACATCGCGGTGCTGGTCGTGGTGGGCACGCTGCTGACCGCATCGATGGCGGGCTACGCGTTCGCGCGCATCCGCTTCCGCGGCAGCAAGGTGCTGTTCATCGTGTTCCTGGCGACACAGATGATCCCCGCGCAGGTCACGCTCATCCCCTTCTACCTGCTGATGTCGCAGATCGGGTGGGTGGACTCGCACCTGGCGCTGATCGTGCCCGGCATGATCGCGAACCCGTTCGCGGTGTTCCTGATGCGGCAGTTCGTGCTCGCCCTGCCGCGCGAGCTGGAGGAAGCGGCGCTGGTCGACGGCGCGGGCCGGTGGCGCATCTTCTGGAGCATCGTGCTGCCCAACCTCAAGCCGGGACTCGCCGCGCTCAGCATCATCACGGCGCTCGGCGTGTGGAACGCGTTCCTGTTCCCGCTCGTGCTGCTCAACACCCCCGACCTGTTCACGGTGCCGCTGCTGCTCACCTCGTTCCAGGGGCAGTTCGGCTCGATCAACTACGGGCTGGTCATGGCGGCCTCGGCCATCGCGACCGTGCCGATGCTGATCGTGTTCGTGATCGGACAGCGGAAGATCCTCAACAGCATGGCCGCGTCGGGCCTGGGCGGGCGATGATGGCCGACGACCTCGACCTCGCCGGGCTCGCCGGCCGGCACCTCGACCTGATCACCGCGCCGTTCACGCTGCCCCGGTCGCGGGTGCTCGTGTTCGGCGAGGGCGACGGCGTGCGCGTGCACACCTCGGAGTACGAGCGGCGGCTGTCGGAGTGCCGCGTGCTCGACCTCGTGGAGGTGCTCGACGCGGACGGCGCCGTGCTGCCGGTGGCCGACGTGCGACCCGAGAGGATCGCGTTCGGGGCCCCTCGTCTCGCTACGCCCGCTCACGAACCGGGGGCGGGTGCGGAGACGCAGCGTGCCACGCTCACCTTCGCCGACCCGGCGACGCTGAGCATCGGCGGCGACCCCGGCCTGCGCGTGCGGCTCACGCGCCCGGACGGCCGGAGCGAGGAGCACGCGCTCGGAGAGGGACTGCGCCTCCGCGTCGCTCCCGACCGCTCGGTCACGGTCGAGTCCGGCGATCACCGGGCCGCCCTCGCCGCCACGGCCCACGTCTGGGACGACTGGTTCGCCCGGTGTCCGCGCGTGCGCGACGACCTGCAGGAGATGACCGCCTTCTGCTGGTGGGTGCTCGGCGCGAACATCGTCGAGCTGCCCTCCCTCGGCGACGCCAGAGCGATCGTGCCGTCGAAGATCGGCTACGTGGGACTGTGGCAGTGGGACGCGTACTTCATCGCCGTCGGCCTCCGCCACGGCGACCCCGCGCTCGCGCGCGAGCAGCTCGACATCGCGTTCCGGTTCCCGCAGCCAGACGGACAGCTCCCCGACGTCGTGCACGAGGAGGGCGTGCTCGCCACGAGCGACGACCTGCCCGAGAGCGACCGCGCGAACCTGCGCCGCGCGGGCTCGCAGATCGCCGACCCCACGGCGCCCGTGCCGCTGACCAAGCCGCCGCTCGCCGCATGGGCCCTGCGCGCGGTGCTGGAGGTGGAAGACGCCCCGGACTGGGCACGGCGCCAGCTCGCCACGGTCGTCCGCTCGCAGGACTGGTGGTTCGCGGGCAGCGATCTCGACCACGACGGCATGCCCGAGTACGGACACCCCTATTCCTCGGGTCTCGACGACAGCCCGATCTTCGACGGCCCGCTTCCCACGGCCGCCCCCGACCTGGGCGCCTACCTCGTGCGGCAGGACCGCGAGCTCGCCGACCTGCTCTCCCGATACGAGCCCGGCGCCGACGCGAGCCGGTTCCGCGAGCGCGCCGAGGCGACGCAGGAGCTGCTGCTGCGCATGTGGGACCCCGAGCGCGGACGCTTCCTCGCGTTCGGCGGCGGCGAGACGCTCACGAGCGACACCGTCGTGGGCCTGATGCCGCTGCTCACCGGAACCCTGCCGGAGCAGATTGCCGGTGCGCTGCGTGCCGCGGTGGACGACCCGGAGCGGTTCGCGCTGCCGTGGGGCCTGCCGACGGTCGCCGCATCCGACCCCGACTTCTCGGAGGAGCGGATGTGGCGCGGCCCGGTGTGGGTCAACACGGCCGCTCTCGTGGCGGAGGGCCTGGAGGCGTCCGGCTTCGCCGAGCGCGCACGGCAGCTGCGGGAGCAGACCGTGGCGCTCGTGATCCACGGCGGCGGCCCGCACGAGTATTTCCACCCGCGCACGGGTCAGAAGGCACGCACGGCCACGATCGCGTTCGGCTGGTCGGCGGCGCTGTTCATCGACCTCGCCGTGACGCTGTCGCGGTGAGCCGTGGCCGGGTCAGGCGGTGAAGTAGCTGCTGGTGGCGTTGTCGAGGATGCGCTGCATGCCGTTCGTCCAGTTCAGCTTGAGGGCCTGGACGGCGGCGGGCACGTCGCCCGCCGCGAGGTGCCGGGCGATCTCGGCGTGCTCGGCGGCGACGCGCTCGACCTTCACGTCCTCCGGCACGAGCAGCGACTCGTAGCGGTGGAACGAGCTGCGCACGCTGTCGATCACCGCGAGGAGCCGGGTGTTGGGGCACGACGAGAGCATCAGGCTGTGCCACTCGTCGTCCTTCGTGATGACGAGCTGGTGCTCCACGAGCTCGTCGGCGAAGGCGTCGGCCATCTCCTTGAGCCGGGCGCCGATCGTCCGCAGCTCGTCGGGCGGGCTCAGCTCGAGCGCGAGGCTCTCGAGGGCGGCCATGACGGGCGCGAGGTCGCGGAACTCCGACGCGCTGAGCGGCACGAACCGGAAGCCCTTGCCGTTCTCGCTCTCGATCTGCCCCTCGGACTCGAGGGCGATGAGGGCTTCGCGCAGCGGTGTGCGGCTGACTCCGAGCTCGGTCGCGAGCTGCACCTCGTTGATGCCCTCGCCCGGCTGCACGAGTCCGGCGCGCATACGGGTCAGCAGCTCCTCGCGCACCTGCGAGCGCAGGTTCTTGCGTTCGATCGCCATGACCTTCCCCTTCTGCCGCCTGCCCGTCAGCCTATGGGTTGACGCCCGGCCGGACGGCGACCTAGTGTGTTGTATACAGAATACAGCGGGACGTCGGAATGCGCCAGAGCGCCGACACGGCGGCCCGTGACTCAGAGAGGAGCCTCCGTGTCCGGACCCCGCGCCGACCAGCCGCTCCGCCGCGTGCGCCTGGATGCGCTCGCGTTCGGCGGCGACTACAACCCCGACCAGTGGTCGGAGGAGACCTGGCACGAGGACATCCGCCTGATGCGCGAAGCGGGCGTGAACATGGTGAGCCTCCCGATCTTCAGCTGGCCGCAGCTCGAGCCCGAGCCCGGCGTGTACGACTGGGCGTGGCTCGACCGCATCATCGACCTGCTGTGGGACGCGGGCATCGCGATCGACCTCGCCACCGCGACCGCCACCCCGCCCTCGTGGCTGCTGCGTGCCCACCCGGAGATGGCGCCGTGGGACGCCGACGGACACCGCCTCGAGTTCGGGTCCCGCCAGACCTACTGCCCCTCGTCGCCCATCTGGCGCGAGAACGTCGCCCGCATGGCCCGTGCCATGGCCGAGCGCTACGGCGAGCACCCCGGCCTGGCGATGTGGCACATCTCCAACGAGTACGGCGACCACACGTCGCGGTGCTGGTGCCCCGAGTCGGCCCGCCACTTCCGGCGCTGGCTGCAGGAGCGCTACGGAGACCTCGACGGCCTCAACGAGGCGTGGGGCGTGAACGTGTGGGGCCAGCGCTACACGTCGTGGGAGCACATCGAGACCCCCAAGCGCGCGCCTGGGCCGGTGAACCCCACCAAGCTGCTCGACTTCGAACGGTTCTCCTCCGACGCGCTGCTGGAGCTGTTCCAGATCGAGATCGAGGTGCTGCACGAGGTCACCCCCGACATCGCCGTGACCACGAACTTCATGAGCATGTTCCGCGACCTCGACTACTGGGACTTCGCCGCGGTGGAAGACGTCGTGACCGACGACGCCTACCCCGACCCCGCCGACCCCACCTCGCACGTGGGTGCGGCCCTCAACTACGGCCTCATGCGGGCGCTCAAGGACGGGCAGCCGTGGCTGCTGCTGGAGTCGTCGGCGAGCGCCACCAGCTGGCGCGACGTGAACGTGCCCAAGGCCCCCGGCAAGATCCGCGTGGAGAGCCTGCAGGCCGTGGCCCACGGCTCCGACGCCGTGATGTTCTTCCAGTGGCGGCAGGCCAAGTACGGCCAGGAGAAGTTCCACTCCTCGATGCTCGGCCACCGCGGCGAGAGGTCGCGCAGCTTCCGCGAGACCAAGGCCCTCGGCCTCGAACTGCAGAAGCTGGAGGCCGTGCGCGGCACCCGGGTACGCTCCCGCGTCGGCCTCGTCGTCGACTGGGACTCCTGGTGGGGATCGAGCGCCGCGGAGTCGCTCCCCTCGCAGCGGCTGCAGTGGGCGCAGCAGGCCCGCGCCTGGCACCGGGCCCTGTACGCCCTCGGCCAGCCCGTCGACGCGGTGCGTGCCGCCGGTCCGTTCGACCGCTACGACGTGGTCGTGGTGCCGAACCTGTACATCGCGGAGCAGGAGCACGCCGACGCGCTCGCGGCCTTCGTGGAGCGCGGCGGCCACCTCGTCGTCGGGCCCTTCTCCGGGGTGGTCGACGCGACCGAGAAGGTGCACGACGGCGGTGCGCCCGGCCCACTGCGGACGCTGCTCGGCATCGAGGTGGACGAGCAGTGGCCGCTCGCGGACGGTGAGACGGAGCAGATCGCCTACGCGGGCGAGACCCTGACCGTCCCGAGCTGGAGCGAGTGGATCGAGGCCGACGACGACGTCGAGGTCCGGGGCACGTACGCGAGCGGAGAGCTCGCGGGGCTCCCCGCCGTGACCCGTCGCCCGGTCGGCCGCGGCTCCGCCTGGTACGTCAGCGCCATGATCGACCACGACGGCATGCTGCCGCTGTTCCGTGACGTGCTGCGCACCGCGGGTCTTCCGGCGCGCGACCACGTCGACCTCGACGTGGAGATCGTCACCCGCGCGGACGACACCACCGACTACACCTTCTACCTCAACCACGGACGCGCGCCCGTCGCCGTCGA
Organism: Microbacterium sp. PF5; assembly: GCF_004794315.1. NCBI lineage: Bacteria > Bacillati > Actinomycetota > Actinomycetes > Micrococcales > Microbacteriaceae > Microbacterium > Microbacterium sp. PF5. The sequence continues at coordinate 30,711 of NZ_SSDQ01000137.1, forward strand.
GCTGCCCGGCCCCGGGGTCGACCTGCTCACCGGCGCCCGGCACAGCGACCGGCTCGACCTCGACCGCTACGGCGTCGCCGTGCTCGCCTCGCCCCGCGCCGACACCATCCCGACCGCCACCCCCATCCCCGTGAAGGAGGACGCATGACCGCCCCGTTCGTGCATCCGTACATCCCCAACACCGCACCCGAGTCGCGCGCCGCGATGCTCGCGGCCGTCGGCGCCGAGACCGTCGACGAGTTCTACGCCGACGTGCCGGAGGCGCTGCGGCTCGGCCGCCCGCTCGACCTGCCGGCGCCGTTCGTCGCCGAGCAGGACCTGGCGCGGCACGTGCGGGGGCTCCTGGCGAAGAACCGCTCCACGCAGGAGCGCCTGAGCTTCCTCGGCGCGGGCACCTACAACCACTACGTGCCCGCGGTCGTGGACGAGGTGATCGGCCGCAGCGAGTTCCTGACCGCCTACGCCGGAGAGCCGTACGAGGACCACGGCCGCTTCCAGGCGCTGTTCCAGTACCAGTCGCTCATGGCGGAGCTGCTGGAGATGGACGTCGTGAACGTGCCGACCTACGACGGCTACCAGGCCACCGCGACCGGGCTCGCCATGGCCGGACGCCTCACGGGACGCCCGCGCGTGCTGGTCGCCAGCGACGTGCTGCCCGCGAAGACCTCGAAGGTGCACGACTACATCCGGGCGCACCTGACCCTTGACCACCTCCCCACCGTGAACGGCACCGCCGACGTGGCCGCCGTCCGCGCGGCCCTCGGCGACGACGTGGCCGCGGTCTGGGTCGAGACTCCCAGCGCCACGGGCGCGGTCGAGGCCGCGCTCCGCGAGATCGCCGACGCCGCGCACGCTGCGGGCGCCGTACTCGTGGTGGGCACCGACCCCATCGGCTACGGCGTGCTCGCGCCGCCCGCGCTCGCCGGAGCCGACATCGTCACGGGCGACATCCAGTCGCTCGGCCTGCACCAGTGGTTCGGCGGAGCCCACGGCGGCTTCATCGCGGTGCACGACGACCCCCGGTTCGTGATGGAGATGCCGTCGCGCCTGTTCGGTCTCGCCACCACCGACGTGCCCGGAGAGTACGGGTTCGGCGACGTCGCCTACGACCGCACCTCGTTCGCGCACCGCGAGGAGGGGAAGGAGTGGGTCGGCACGGCCGCCGCGCTCTGGGGCATCGCCGCCGGGGTGTACCTGTCGCTGATGGGACCCGCCGGGATGGCCGAGCTGGGGGAGGTACTGCTCGCCCGCACCCGCTACGCGCAGCAGTCCCTGTCCGCGCTGCCCGGGGTCACGCTCGACGACGACGCCGTGCACCTGCGTGAGTTCACCGTCACGCTGCCCGTGCCGGCCGCCGAGGTCGTGTCCGCCCTCCGTGCCCAGGGCATCGAGCCCGGCGTGGTCGTGGACGAGCACCGCCTTCTCGTCTGCGTGACCGAGCTCACGTCCCAGTCCGACATCGACCGTCTCGCGTCCGCGCTCGCCGCGGTCGTCGCCCCCGAGCTCGCAGAGGAGCAGAACCGATGAGCCTCCCCGTCGCCCCCAAGCCGGCACTCCGCCGCTTCCAGCAGGCCCGATGGGACGAGCCGATCGTCTTCGAGCTCTCCACCCCGGGCGAGCGCGGCGTGCTCGTCTCGGCCGTGGAACCCGAGGTCCGCAGCGCCGTGGGCGACGTGGTCGCCGACCTGCCGCCCGCCCTGCGCCGCCCCGCCGCTCCCGCGCTGCCCGAGATGGGGCAGATGCGCGTGCTCAAGCACTACCTGCGCCTGTCGCAGGAGAACCTCGGCGCCGACTTCAACGTCGACATCGGTCAGGGCACCTGCACCATGAAGTACGCGCCCAAGATCAACGACCAGCTCGCCGGCACCCCGCAGCTGACCGCGATGCACCCGCACCAGGACCCGGCCGACGCGCAGGGCGTGCTGGAGATCGTGTGGCGGCTGGAGCGGATGCTCGCCGAGATCTCCGGCATGGACGAGGTCTCGCTGCACACGCAGGGCGGCTCCGCGGCGATCTGGTCGAACATCGCGATGATCCGCGCCTACCACGAGGCGAACGGCGAGGCGGAGCAGCGCCGGGAGGTCATCACCACGATCTTCAGCCACCCCTCGAACGCGGCAGCCGCGAAGGCCGCGGGCTACGAGGTCATCACGGTGTATCCCGACGCCGACGGCTACCCGTCGCTCGACGCGCTCAAGGCGGCGCTGTCCCCGCGCACGGCGGCCATCATGGTCACGAACCCCGAGGACACGGGCATCTACAACCCCGCGATCCGCGAGTGGGTCGACGCCGCGCACGCCGTGGGCGCCCTGGCCTCGTACGACCAGGCGAACGCGAACGGCATCCTCGGCATCACCCGGGCCCGCGACGCCGGGTTCGACGTGTGCCACTTCAACCTGCACAAGACGTTCGGCACCCCGCACGGCTGCGGCGGCCCCGGCTCGGGCGCCAACGCCGTGAGCGCGGCCCTCGCCCCGTTCCTCCCGGGCCCCCGCGTGGTGCGCGAGGACGACGGGACGTTCGCGGTCGCCGAGGCGGGCGAGCGGTCCATCGGCGCGGTCGGGCCGTTCTTCGGCGTGATCCCCGCGCTCGTGAAGGCCTACTCGTGGATCATGGCGCTCGGCGCGGACGGGCTGCTCGCCGCCGCCGAGACCGCGGTGCTCAACAACAACTACCTGATGGCGAAGGTGCTCGCGATCCCCGGGGCCTCGGCGCCGTACGCGACCGGCCGCCGCCGCATCGAGCAGGTGCGGTACTCGTGGGAGGAGCTCTACCAGGAGACCGGTGTGTCGTCGGAGGAGATCGGCGTGCGCATGACCGACTTCGGCATGCACTACTGGACGAGCCACCACCCCTACGTGGTGCCGCAGCCGTTCACGCTCGAGCCCACCGAGTCGTACTCCATGAGCGAGCTCGACGAGTACGCCGCGACGCTGGCCGAGGTCGCGCGCGAGGCCAGGGAGAACCCCGAGGTCGTGCGCACCGCCCCGCACAACCAGACCGTGCACCACACGCACCACGACGACCTCGACGACCCGGAGCGCTGGGCCGTCACGTGGCGCGCGTACCGCCGCAAGTACTTCGCCGCGGAGGCCGCCGCGTCGTGATCGGTCTCGTCGTCAACCCCGTCGCCGGCGTCGGCGGACCCGCGGGTCTCGCGGGCTCCGACGGCCCGGAGGTGCAGCGCCTCGCCGTCGAGCGCGGAGCGCGCTCGCGTGTGCAGGAGCGCGCGGCCTCGGCGTTGACGACCCTGGCCGCGCGGCACCCGGGGCTCGAGGTGGCCACGGCCGCAGGAGTCCTGGGTGCCGACGCGGTGCGCGCCGCCGGGCTCCGGCCCCGCGTGCTCTCCACCCCCGCGGAGGCTGTCCGGACCGAGGCCGCCGACACGTCCCGGGCGGTCGCGGCCCTCGCGGCGGACGGGGTCGAGCTGATCCTCGTCGTCGGGGGTGACGGCACACTGCGCGATGCGGTCGCGGGGCTCGACCTCGCTGCGGCGCTCACAACTCCGGAGAAAACTGACGGTCGCGCGACCGTGGCTCCCGCTCCCGGCCGGACCTCGACCGAACTCCGCAGTCGCGCGGGCACCCCGGCCGTGCTCGGGGTGCCCGCGGGCGTGAAGATGTACTCGCCCGTGTTCGCGGTGAGCCCGCGCGCGGCCGGAGCCCTCGCGGCCGACTGGATCGACCACGGAGGGCTCCCGACGGCGGAGCGCGAGGTGCTCGACACCGACGAGGCCGCGATGCGCCGGGCCAGGGTCGAGCCGACGCTGTACGGACTCGTGCGGGTGCCCGTGCACGCCGGTCGCACGCAGGCGCGCAAGGCCCCGACCCCCGCGACCGAGGCCGCCGCCGTCGAGGC
>NZ_SSDQ01000138.1:0-47266 GCF_004794315.1 Microbacterium sp. PF5
GGGCGCGGCCTGCGGCGCGGTGGCGGCAGGCTGGGCAGCGCCGGAACCGACGCGGGCCAGGACGGCGCCGACCGCGATGGTCTCGTCCTCGGCCGCGACGATCTCCTGGAGCACGCCGGCGACGGGCGAGGGGATCTCCGTGTCGACCTTGTCCGTCGAGATCTCCAGAAGAGCCTCGTCGACCTCGACCGAGTCACCGACCTGCTTGAGCCAGCGGGTGACCGTTCCCTCGGTGACGCTCTCGCCGAGCTCGGGAAGCACAATGTCGGTGGCGTCACCGGACGGCGCAGCCTCGGCGGCGGGAGCGGGAGCCTCGGCCGCAGGAGCCTCGGCCGGAGCCGGCGCTTCAGCAGGAGTCTCGGTCGCGGCAGGGGCCTCGGCAGGGGCGGCCTCCGCTTCGGGGGCGGCCGCAGCGGGCGCGTCGCCCGCCGGGGCTGCGGCGCTGCCGTCGCCGATGCGAGCGAGCAGGGCACCGACCTCGACGGTCTCGTCCTCGGCGACGAGGATCTCCTCGATCACGCCGGTGACCGGGGAGGGGATCTCGGTGTCGACCTTGTCGGTCGAGATCTCGAGCAGGCCCTCGTCCGCCTGGACGGTGTCTCCCACCTGCTTGAGCCAGCGGGTGACCGTACCCTCTGTGACGCTCTCACCGAGAGCGGGGAGGACCACGGATGTGCTCATGACTGAGTCTCCTTCAGAAGTTGTATGACGCTTGTCTAGCTTAGTGACTCGGGCACCGGTTGGTGCTCAGAGGGCGTGCAGGGGCTTTCCGGCCAGCGCGAGGAAGGCCTCGCCGAGCGCTTCGCTCTGCGTGGGGTGCGCATGGATGAGCGGAGCGATGTCCTCGGGGTGCGCCTCCCAGGCCACAGCGAGCTGACCCTCGGTGATGAGCTCGCCGACGCGGTCACCGATCAGATGCACGCCGAGCACCGGGCCGTCCTTCTGGCGGACGACCTTGACGAGGCCGCCCGTTCCGATGATCTCGCTCTTGCCGTTGCCGGCGAGGTTGTACTCGTAGGACGACACCGCGTCGGCGCCGTGCGCGGCCACGGCCGCCTCCTCGGTCAGCCCGACCGAGGCGACCTCGGGGCTGGAGTATGTGACCTTCGGGATCTGCACGTCGGGGACCGTCGCGGGGGAGAGGCCGGCGATGCGCTCGGCCACCGCGATGCCCTGCTGGAAGCCCCGGTGGGCGAGCTGGAGCCCTGGGACGATGTCGCCGACGGCCCACACCCCGGGAACCCCGGTGCGCAGTTCCTCGTCGACCGTGACGAATCCGCGGTCGAGGACGACGCCCGCTTCCTCGAAGCCCAGATCGGCCGTGGCGGGACCGCGACCGACTGCGACGAGCAGGTAGTCCGCGGTGAGCTCCGTGCCGTCCTCGAGGGTCACGCTGACGGACGTGTCGTCCTGGGTGGCCTGCTGGAACCGCACTCCGAGCGAGTACTGGATGCCACGGCGCCGGAACGCGCGCTCGAGCCCCTTGCTCATCGCGATGTCCTCGTTCGGCACGAGGTGCGGCAGCGCCTCGACGATCGTGACCTCGACACCGAAGGAGCGCCAGACGCTCGCGAACTCCACGCCGATCACACCGCCGCCGAGCACGATGACACGCTCGGGGATCACATCGAGCGCGAGTGCCTGCTCGCTGGTCAGGATGCGGCCGCCGATGTCGAGCCCGGGAAGCGTGCGGCTGTACGAGCCGGTGGCGAGCACGACGTCCGTCCCGACGTACACGTCGTCGTCGACGCTGACGCTCCGGTCTGCGTTGAGCCGTCCCGTCCCGGTGACCGTGGTGATGCCACGCGCCTTGACGAGGCCCTCGAGCCCCTTGTACTTCTTCGCGACGATGCCCTCGCGGTATGCCCGCACGCCCGCCGCGTCGATGCCGTCGAGGGTGGCCGAGATCCCCACCGCTGCGGCGTCGCGCACATGCTCCGCCACCTCCGCCGCGTGCAGCAGCGCTTTGGTCGGGATGCAGCCGCGGTGCAGACAGGTGCCTCCGACCTTGTCCTTCTCGATCAGCGCGACCGACTTGCCGAGTTCGCTGGCGCGCAGCGCGGCCGCGTAGCCGCCGCTGCCACCGCCGAGCACGACGATGTCGAAGGTGTGGGTTGTCATCGGTGTTATGCCTCCGTGTGGGATGCTGCTTCGGCGAAAGCGACGATCGATCGGACCATCGCCCCCGTTGGACCCTTCTCCGTGAAGCCGTACGGCGCACCGGCGTGTTCGCCGGAGCCCGCGATGTCGAGGTGCACCCAGGGGATGCGGGCGGCGTCCTCGGCGTCCGAGACCGGTCCGACGAAGCGTCGCAGGAACAGACCGGCGAACGAGGCGCCGCCCATCCGGTCGCCCATGTTCGCGTTCTGCAGGTCGGCGATCGGCGACTCGAGGGACTCCTCCATGTACGAGGGCAGCGGCATGTGCCAGGCGGGCTCTCCGGTCTGCTCCGCCGCGGCGAGGAACCGCGTCACCGTCTCGTCGTCGCCGAACACGCCCGTGTGCCGGTGTCCGAGGGCGGCGACGATCGCACCGGTCAGCGTCGCGACGTCGATGATGACGTCGGGGTGCTCTCGGCTGGCGGCGACCAGGCCGTCGGCGAGGACCAGGCGCCCTTCGGCGTCGGTGTTCTGCACCTCGACCGTCGTGCCGTCGAGGATGCGGATGACATCACCGGGGCGCAGGGCCCGGCCGGACGGCATGTTGTCGGTGATGCAGAGCCAGGCGGTGACGCGCACCGGGAGCCCGAGTCGGGCGATGGCGCGAAGGGCGGCCAGGGACGTCGCGGCCCCGGCCATGTCGAACTTCATGCCCACCATCGAGGCGGCCGGCTTGAGGGAGAGGCCACCGGTGTCGAACGTGATGCCCTTGCCGACCAGGGCGAGGTGCCGCACGGCGTCTGCGGGGGAGTAGTCGAGGCGGACCAGACGCGGCGGCCGGTCGGACCCCTGCCCGACCCCGAGGATTCCGCCGAAGCCCTGCTCCGCCAGCGCGGCCTCGTCGAAGATGTCGACGGTGACATCGAGCTCGGCGACGCTGTCGGCCGCGCTCTGCGCGAGCTGCGCGGGGCTCTGCCACTCCGCGGGGACGTTCACCAGATCCTTGATCAGCGCGACGGCTTCGCCCAGGGTCTGCGCTCGGGTGATCGTCTCGTCGTCGAGGTCCGCGTGGACGGTGATCCGCTCGGCGCGCGCCTTGCCCTTCTCGGTGCGGTAGCCGTCGAAGCGGTGACCGCCGAGCACGGCCCCCTCGGCGGCGGCGGCGGCGTGGCCGTCGAGGCCGGAGGCGAGCCCGAGCGCGACGTGCGGGAACCCGGTCAGCGAGCGGAGGGCGACACCGGCGGCGCTGCGGACCGCGGCATCGTCGATGCTCTTCCCTGCACCGACGACGGCGAACGGCAGGGTGGAGACGTCGGGCGCGTACACGCGGGCGAACGATCCGGCGGCACCGGTGAACCCGATGCCTTCGAGGACCTCGGCGAGGCCGGGGTAGGCCCCCAGCGACTCGGCCGAATCCGAGAGATCGGGAACGACGAGCACTGCGGCATCAGCAGCGCTTCCGGGGAACTGATCGGTGGTGTGCGAGAGCACGGGAAGCGTCATGCTCTCCATCCTAGGAGGACCTCTGCGACCGGGCGGCCCCGCGTGCCCCCGCGTGTTCGCTCTCAGCGAGACGGCCCGGCGCCCCTCGTCGGGACCTGCTCGTAGCATGGAGTCATGCCCTTCTCCGGAGAGATCCACGAACGCGTCGCGAACGCGCCGACGGTGCCGCACGGACTGCCCCTCGTCGTGCTCCTGACCGGCTTCACGGATGCCGGGAGCGCGGTGTCCGGACTGATCGACCACCTCCGCGAGTCCACATCTCCGCAGCCGCTCGTGATCTTCGACAACGATGTGCTCCTCGACTACCGGGCCCGCCGTCCGGTGATCTCCTTCGATCAGGACCACCTCACCGAGTTCCGGCCGCCTCGGCTGGAGCTCTCGCTCGCGACGGACGCCCTCGGTCGCCCGTTCCTCCTCCTCGCGGGCTACGAACCGGACTTCGCCTGGAACGCCTTCGCCGAGACCGTGCTCGACCTCGCCGCGGAGTACGAGGCATCCGGACTGCACTGGGTGCATTCGATCGCCATGCCCGTGCCGCATACCCGCCCCATCGGCACGACGGTGAGCGGCAACCGCCGTGACCTCGTGGTCTCGCACTCGGTGTGGCGCCCGCGGACGCAGGTGCCGGCGACCGCGGGGCATCTGCTGGAGTTCCGTTTCGCCGAGCGCGGCGAACGAGTGGTGGGCTTCGTGCTGCTCGTGCCGCACTACCTCGCCGAGACGGAGAACCCCGACGCGGTCAGCGCCGCGGCCGAGAAGCTCATGGCATCCACGGGACTGGTGCTCATGCTCGACGCCGTGCGCGAGCGCCGGGAGGACTACATCGCCAGGGTGGACGAGCAGGTCGCGGCGAACGACGAGCTGCAGCAGATGGTCCACAACCTGGAGCGCCGCTACGACGCCTACATGGCAGGCCGCGACCCCGAGGACGACAGCTACGACGAGGGCGGGTTCAGCGAGCGCGACCTGCCGAGCGCGGACGAGCTGGCGGCGGAGCTCGAGCGCTACCTGGCCACGCGACCGTCGGGCGACGAGGACAAGCCCGGCCGCGGCTGAGCCGGATAGACGCGAACTTCGCCGGATTGCATCCGGAGCGCCACACGTGTGCGATACTAGGAGTCCGACCCGTTGTCAATCGGCGTTTTCGAACTCCGGACTTGACAAGGGTCTTACTAGTGTCCGAAATGTCCCGGGGCCCGTGATCGGCTCCGTGAAAGGCGAAACGTGACTCCTGCCACGACGAAGAACACACGGACGAAGAAGGCCGCCGAAGAACCCACGCCCGACGAGGAGATCGAGGTCGAGAACCTCGACGAGGCAGCGCCCGCCAAGCGCGGTGCCGCCAAGCGCGGCGCGGCGAAGAAGAAGAAGTCGGAGGACGTCGTCGAGGAAGACGACGCCGCGACCGATTCCGCCGAGGAGAGCGCGGGGGACGACGAGGAGGAGGACGCCAAGCCGGCGTTCACCGAGCCGCTGCCCACTGGCGCGATCGTCATCTCGTCGAACGACGACGAGGACGTCCCCGTCTACTCGACGCAGATCACCGGCGCCACGGCCGACCCCGTCAAGGACTACCTGAAGCAGATCGGAAAGGTCGCGCTGCTGAACGCGGCCGAAGAGGTCGAGCTCGCGATGCGCATCGAGGCGGGTCTGTTCGCCGAGGAGAAGCTGTCCGCGATGACCCCGGCCGAGAAGTCGAGTCAGCTGGGTCTCGACCTCCAGTGGGTCGCCCGCGACGGCCAGCGAGCCAAGAGCCACCTGCTCGGCGCGAACCTGCGGCTCGTCGTCTCGCTCGCCAAGCGGTACACCGGTCGCGGCATGCAGTTCCTCGACCTGATCCAGGAGGGAAACCTCGGTCTGATCCGCGCCGTCGAGAAGTTCGACTACACCAAGGGCTTCAAGTTCTCGACCTATGCGACCTGGTGGATCCGTCAGGCGATCACGCGCGCCATGGCCGACCAGGCCCGCACGATCCGCATCCCCGTGCACATGGTCGAGGTCATCAACAAGCTCGCCCGCGTGCAGCGGCAGATGCTGCAGGACCTGGGTCGTGAGCCCACCCCGGAGGAGCTGAGCCGCGAGCTCGACATGACCCCGGAGAAGGTCGTGGAGGTGCAGAAGTACGGCCGTGAGCCCATCTCCCTGCACACTCCGCTCGGTGAAGACGGCGACAGCGAGTTCGGTGACCTGATCGAGGACACCGAGGCGGTCGTCCCCGCCGATGCCGTGGGCTTCACGATGCTGCAGCGCCAGCTCGAGCAGCTGCTCGACTCGCTCTCGGAGCGGGAGGCGGGCGTGATCCGCATGCGCTTCGGCCTCGGCGACGGTCAGCCCAAGACGCTCGACCAGATCGGTGACACGTTCGGCGTGACGCGTGAGCGGATCCGTCAGATCGAGTCGAAGACGATGGCCAAGCTGCGCCACCCGAGCCGCTCGCAGTCGCTGCGGGACTACCTCGAGTGATGCAGGCGAACGAGGGCAAGGCGCTCGAGACCAGCGTCGACGGCACGAGCTACGCGCGCATCCCGTTGCGCACCCGCGTGGTGATGCCGGACGACGACCTCGACGCGGTCATCACCGAATACGCGAAGGAGGTCGTGCAGCCGGGAGACCTGCTGTTCGTCACGGAGAAGATCGTGGCGATCACGCAGGGTCGGTCGTACCGACTGGACGAGATCACTCCGCGCAAACTCGCGCTGTTCCTCTCGAAGTACGTCACGCGCACGCCCTACGGCATCGGGCTCGGCATGCCCGAGACCATGGAGATGGCCCTGCGGGAGTGCGGCACGCCGCGTATCCTGTTCGCCGCCGCCGTCTCCGCGGTCACCAAGGCGTTCGGACGAAAGGGTGACTTCTATCGCATCGCCGGGGACAAGGCGCGCGCGATCGATGGCCCCACCAAGCACACGATCCCGCCGTACAACCAGGCCGTGGTGCTCGGCCCGAAGGACCCGGACGGCGTCGCAGCACGGCTCAAGGGCCTGCTCGGTGGGCAGGTGGAGGTCGCGGTGGTGGACATCAACGACCTCGGCGGCAACATCCTCGGATCGACGCTCGACAAGGCCGGCGAAGCCCGGCTGGTGAAGATCCTCGGCGACAATCCGCTCGGCCAGGGACTGGAGTCCACGCCGCTCGGCATCGTCCGCGCGGTCTGATCTGCTGGTTCGACGAGAACGCCCCCGGAGGAATCCGGGGGCGTTCTGTCGTGGTGGTCAGAACCCGATGACCTCGCGGTAGCGCGGCTTGTGGCCGGTGCGGATCCCGGTGACGCTGGGCTTGTTCTCGTACACGCCGGCGCCCCAGTTGCCCTCGACGAGCACGGGACCGTCCGGCGTGACGACGACGTCCCAGCCGACGTACTGCACCTCGGGCACGACCCTGGCCACGCGGTCGATGAAGGCTCGCACCTCGTCCATGAAGGGCAGCTGGAAGTCCGCGATGCGGAAGCCCGAGTCCGGGTGCGTCTCGTGCACGTGGCCGTGCGAGTCGTACCCCGCGCCGACCGCGTGTCCGTTCTCGTCGAGCATCGTGTAGAAGCCCCCGAAAGTCATCTGATCACTCACGGCGCCCCGCCCGAACTTCTGAGCCATCGCGAGGATGTGCGCCTTCTCGCCGTCGAAGAACGCGGTGATGCGGGTCGTGTTCACGGTGCCAGGGCAGACGGCGGCGAGGTCGTCGTGCTGTCGGATGACCTCTTCGATGAGGAGCTCGCCGCGACTCAGCAGCCCGCGGTGGAAGGCATCCCAGTCGTCGATATCGGCCGCGTGGTACCGGTGCACACCGGTGCCCGCCTGGCCGACCGGCTCCTTGGTGACGATGGTCCCCAGGCGTTCCGTGAGCGCGCGCACCTCGGCGGCGTTGCCCTCTTCGACCACCAGCCACTCGCGATGGAGGTGCTCGGAGAACTTCCGGTTGAACTCGATCTTGTCCTGGAAGATCCACCGGAAGTCCGGGTGGTCGTACTTCTGGGAGAGCTGGTTCGACACGGGGTGCGTCATGTAGGTGTCGCGCTCGGCACGGGTGAGCATCGCGAAGTCGTAGTCGATGTAGTCCTGGAACCCCACGTTGTGCCGCGCGGCGGACCACAGCATGTCCACGACGATCGTCGGGACGGGCTTGTGGTGCTGTGCAGAGGCCTCCTTCGCTCGCTCGACAACGGAGCCGACGTCGATGCGACGGGCGCGGCCGAGGAGGTAGCGGATGCGGGGCGCGAGAGAAAGACGAGTCATGGAGCTCCGGGGGTTGGGGATGCCGTCCAGTCTACGGGGGAGTCACACCGGGATCCCGGAACACGAAGCTAGGCTGGATCACGTGTGTGACACGACCTCGAGTGCGCTTCCGCGGGCGCTGATCTCCCGCTCCGCCCTCACCGCCGCAGCGGTTGCGGCCGTCCGCGAGGGGGGAGAGCGAGCAGACCTGCGCCGCGACGCCTGGGGTCACGGGCTGCTCGCCGTGGCCCACGCCGTGACGGTGGCCGGTGCCCGCGAGGTGCGCGTGGACAGCGAGGGCGAGGTGGAGATGCTGCGGCTGGAGGGCATCGCCGGGGTCACCACGGGGGAACCGGACATCGACCCGTCGATCCTCTACGGCCTCCCCGGCAGCAATCATGACGCGACACCGGTCCTGCGGCTGACGGGACGCGTGATGTCGACCAAGCCGCTGCGCGCGGGCGACGCCGTCTCCTACGGCTACACGTTCCGCGCGTCGGGCGACACCACGGTCGCGCTCGTGACCGGAGGGTACGCCCAGGGCATCGTGCGCGCGCTCGGCAACGTCGCCCTGGTCGAGGTGGACGGCATCCTCCGCCCGATCGTCGGCCGCGTGGCCATGGACGTCTGCGTCGTCGATCTGGAGGGCACGGAGGCCCCGGTCGGCGCCGAGGTGACGTACTTCGGTGGCACCGGACCCGCCCGAGACGAGATCGTCCGATGGTCCTCGGCGACGGACATGTCCGCCGCGGAGCTGGTCGCGGTCGCCGGTTCGCATGCCGTGCGGGGGTGGGAGGCATGAGCCGCCCCGAGCTGCGGCTGAGCGCGCGGACGCTCCGCGACAACATCGCGGCGGTCACCTCCCGCCTCGACGGATGCGAGCTCATGCTCGTGCTCAAGGACGACGCCTACGGCCACGGCCTCACCTGGACCGTGGAGACGGCCGTACAGGCGGGGGTGGCGTCGTTCGGAAGCTACGACGTGCGGGGCGGCCTCGACGTGCGAAGGATCGTTGGCCCTGAGGCGAGGGTGTTCGCGTGGGCCACCTCGACGGATGCGGAGATCGACGAGGCGCTGCTCCAGGGGATCGACCTCGGCGTGGGCACTGTGGAGTACCTGCACCGCATCATCGCGCGCGCCGAGGCGCTCGGGGCTGTTGCGCGCGTGCACCTGAAGATCGACACGGGCCTGCACCGCAACGGCGTGCTCCCGGAGGACTGGCCGGGGGCGATCGCGCAGGCTCGGGCTGCAGAGGCTGCCGGACAGCTGTCCCTGGAGGGGATCTGGAGCCACATCGCGGAGGCGAGCGATCGCGAGGACGATGACGCGCAGGCCGTGTTCCTCGATGCGGTCCGCGCCGCCGGGGGGACGGGCCCGACACCGGCCGCCCTTCACCTCACCGCGTCCGCCGCGTCGTGGTGGCGTCCCGAGCTGCGGGGCACCGTCGCCCGCATCGGTGCGTTCTGCTACGGGATCCGCTCCGCGGACGGGCCCGAGCTGGAGGGTGTGCGCCCGGTCGCGCGACTGGTGGCGCCGGTCGCACGCGTGGAGGAGGGCCGCGCGGTGATCGAGGTCGGCGCCTTCGACGGATTGCCATCGACGCTCGTCGGGGCCCGGGTCGGCACGCCGGCCGGAGCACGCGTGCTCGAAAGGATCGAACCGTTCTTCGCGCAGATCGAGGGATGGGCGGGACTGTCCGTCGGGGACGAGGTGACGATTTTCGGTCCCGGAGAGGCGGGCGAGTCCTCGGCCACGACGCTCGCGGAACGGATCGACACGGTCGGAGAGGAGATCCTCACGCGGCTGAGTCCGCGGATCCGTCGCGTGCCGGTGGACTGAGCCGGCGGGTCCGGCTCACTCCACCCGCGCGATCAGACCGTCTCGACGAGGCGAGCGGTCTCGTCGTGCCAGCTGGTGGCGACGCTGCGGAGCTTCTCCTCGTACTTGCGGCCGTGGTGGGCGCAGAACAGGAGCTCCGAGCCGTTGACCTCGGCGGCGATGTAGGCCTGCGCACCGCAGGAGTCGCACCGGTCCATCGCGGTCAGCCGGAACTCGACAGCGGAGGTCTCACGTTCGGTCGTTGCATTCATCTCGGGGCCTCCTCGGGTGTCGGCGTCCTTGTTGGTCGTGCTCAATACAACCACGCCCCGCCTGTGGGCATGCCCGGTTGTCGGCGTGTTTCGCTCAGCGCGTACGGGCCCGCGCCGACTGCCGACGCGTGGGGAGTGTCGGCCGAGTCCACGGCGCCCGCGCGAATAGACTCGGAGATTGTGAATGCCGAGTACTCCGCCCATCATCTCCAGGTGCTCGAAGGACTCGAGGCGGTCCGCAAACGACCGGGCATGTACATCGGCTCGAACGGTTCGCCCGGGCTCATGCACTGCCTGTGGGAGATCATCGACAACTCCGTCGACGAGGCCGTCGCCGGCAACGGGTCGCGCATCGACATCATCCTGCACGAGGACGGCAGCGTCGAGGTGCACGACCGAGGCCGCGGCATCCCGGTCGACGTCGAACCGCGCACCGGGCTGTCCGGCGTCGAGGTCGTCTACACCAAGCTGCACGCCGGCGGGAAGTTCGGCGGCGGCTCGTACGCCGCGTCCGGTGGACTGCACGGCGTCGGTGCCTCGGTGGTCAACGCCCTCTCCGAGCGTCTCGACGTCGAGGTCGATCGCGGCGGCAAGACCTATGCGATGTCGTTCCACCGCGGCGAGCCTGGCGTGTTCCGCGACTCCGGCGAGAAGCGGCCCGACGCGCCGTTCACGCCGTTCGAGGAGAAGAGCGAGCTGCGGGTCATCGGCAAGGCGCCGCGCGGCGTCACCGGCACGCGCGTGCGCTACTGGGCCGACCGGCAGATCTTCACGAAGGACGCCGCGTTCCAGCTGGCGGAGCTGGAGACGCGTGCGCGACAGACGGCGTTCCTGGTCCCGGGCCTCGAGATCGTGGTGCGCGACGAGCGCGCCGGTACGGCGCCCGTCGGCGACGACGGCGCTCCCGCCGGGCCGATCGAGACGTCGTACCTGTACGAGGGCGGCATCTCCGAGTTCGTCGACTACCTCGCCATCGATCCGCCGGTGACGGACACGTGGCGCATCCAGGGCGAGGGCACGTTCCGCGAGACGGTGCCCGTGCTGCAGGCGGACGGCCACATGGTCGCGACCGAGGTGGAGCGCGTCTGCGAAGTGGATGTCGCGCTGCGCTGGGGCACGGGCTACGACACCCGCATCCGCTCGTTCGTCAACATCATCTCCACGCCCAAGGGCGGCACGCACCAGCAGGGCTTCGAGCAGGAGCTGCTGAAGGTTCTCCGCGCGCAGGTCGAGCAGAACGCCCGCCGGCTGAAGGTCGGCAACGACAAGCTGGAGAAGGACGACGTGCTGGCCGGGCTCACGGCCGTGCTCACCGTCAACGTGCCCGAACCGCAGTTCGAGGGCCAGACCAAGGAGGTGCTCGGCACGCCGGCGGTGCGGCAGATCGTCGCCCACGTCATGCGCAAGGAGCTCCTGCAGCGCTTCACGTCGACGAAGCGCGACGACAAGAGCCAGGCCACGCAGCTCCTCGACAAGATCGTGTCCGAGATGAAGGCCAGGGTGTCCGCGCGGGCGCACAAGGAGACACAGCGCCGCAAGAACGCGCTGGAGTCGTCCACGCTCCCCACGAAGCTCGTCGACTGCCGCACCAACGACGTCGAACGCAGCGAGCTGTTCATCGTGGAGGGCGACTCCGCTCTCGGCACGGCGAAGAACGCGCGCAACAGCGAGTTCCAGGCACTCCTGCCCATCCGCGGCAAGATCCTCAACGTGCAGAAGGCCTCGGTCGGGGACATGCTCTCCAATGCGGAGTGCGCGTCGATTATCCAGGTGATCGGAGCGGGCTCGGGTCGCACGTTCGACATCGAGGCGGCGCGCTACGGGAAGATCATCCTGATGAGCGACGCCGACGTCGACGGCGCCCACATCCGCACCCTGCTGCTCACGCTGTTCTTCCGGTACATGCGACCACTGATCGAGCACGGCCGCGTGTTCGCCGCCGTTCCTCCGCTGCACCGCATCATCGTGATCAACCCGGGGTCCAAGCCGAACGAGACGATCTACACGTACACCGAGCAGGAGATGCACGCGCTGCTGGCGAAGCTCCGCAAGGCGGGCAAGCGGTGGCACGAGCCGATCCAGCGCTACAAGGGTCTCGGGGAGATGGACGCCGAGCAGCTGGCGAACACGACCATGGACCGCTCCGGGCGTCTGCTCCGTCGCGTCCGTATGGAGGACGCGGAGGCCGCCGGTCGCGTGTTCGAACTGCTGATGGGCAACGAGGTCGCTCCGCGGCGCGAGTTCATCATCGACTCGGCCGACCGGCTGTCGCGCGAGTCCATCGACGCCTGACACGCAGCGGGGAGCCCGAAGCCCGGGCACCCCGCTCGACGGCTCTTCGCGCGCTCAGACGATCGTGCGCCCGATGCTGCCGATCACGCCGTCGATGGGCTGACCGGAGGCATCGCGTCGGGCGCCGGACTCCGGGAGCTTGCGGACGGCACCCGTCGGGTCGACCGCGAGCGGCGGGTTGGGACCGACCCACGCGACCGTCAGCCGGTCCTCGCCCTTCAGGAAGGCGTGGGCGCGCACCCCGCCGGTCGCTCGTCCCTTGGCGGGGTACTCCGCGAACGACGAGACCTTCGCGCGTCCTGGATCGGTTCCGGGCAGGATGCTCTCGGCACCCGACACGGTCGCCACGACCGCGTCGACCCCCGGTGCGACCGCCCCGAAGAACAGCACCGTGGCGCCGGCCCCGAGCTTGATGCCGGCCATCCCTCCGGCGGCAGCGCCCTGCGGTCGCACGCTCGCGGCAGCGAAGCGGAGCAGCTGCGCATCGGAGGTGAGGAACACGAGCTCGGCGTCGTCGGGGGACTCCGCCGCACCCACGACCGTGTCGCCGGGCTTGAGGCCGATCACCTCGAGCTCCGGGCGGACGGGGAGTGCCGACGGCACGATGCGCTTCACGACGCCCTGCGCGGTGCCCAGGGCGATCGGCGCGTCGCTGTCGAAGCGGACGAACCCGAGGATGCGCTCGCCCTTCGTGATGATGCCGAGGTAGTCGCGCAGCGGGGCGCCGGCCGCCAGCTGGACCGAGCTCGCCGGAACCGACGGAAGGTCGACGGGGGAGAAGCGCACGACCCGTCCGCTGCTCGTGAGCGCACCGAGCTCGGCGCGCACCGTGGTCTCGACCGTGGCGAGGATGGCGTCGTGTTTGCTCCGGCGGGTGGGGGCCGTAAGTTCCTGGCCGTCGCCCAGGTCGACCCGGACGGCACGACCGGTGGTGGACAGCACGAGCGTGGTCGGCGCGTCGGCGATCTGCAGGTCGGCGGCCCCCTTGGCGGCGCGGGGCTTCGGCGGAGCCGCGTTGAGCAGCAGCGTGCGTCGCGGGGTCCCGTATGCGTCGGCCACGGCGTCGAGCTCGCGGGCGACGGCGGCGCGGAGCAGCGCGGGGCTGCCGAGCAGCTCTCGCAGGTCCGCGATCTCGGCGAGCAGCGCGTCGCGCTCGGTCTCCAGCTCGATGCGGGAGAACTTGGTCAGGCGCCGTAGCCGCAGCTCGAGGATGTACTCGGCCTGCGGCTCGCTGAGATCGAAGACCGAGCGCAGGCGGGTGCGCGCCTGTTCCGAGTCGTCGGAGGAGCGGATGACCTGGATGACCTCGTCGATGTCGAGGATCGCGATGAGGAGGCCCTCGACGAGGTGGAGACGTTCCTCGCGCCGGGCGAGGCGGTAGCGGCTGCGGCGGGTGATGACCTCGATGCGATGCCCGACGTAGACGCTCAGCATCTCCTTGAGGCCGAGGGTTCGCGGCTGCCCGTCCACCAGGGCGACGTTGTTGATGCTGAACGAGTCTTCCAGCGGTGTCAGCCGATACAGCTGTTCCAGGACCGCGTTCGGATCGAACCCGGTCTTCACGCCGATGGCCACGCGCAGTCCGTGGTTGCGGTCGGTGAGGTCGGTGACGTCGCTGATGCCCTGCAGCTTCTTGGCCTGGACGGCGTCCCGGATCTTCTCGATCAGTCGCTCGGGGCCGACCATATAGGGCAGCTCGGAGACGATGATGCCCGTGCGGCGGGGGCCGAGCGGCTCGATCGATGTCTTGCCGCGGACCTTCAGGGCGCCGCGGCCGGTGGTGTACGCGTCCTTCACGCCCTCGAGGCCCATCAGGATGCCGCCCGAGGGGAAGTCGGGGCCGGGCACGTACTCCATCAGCTCGTCCGTCGTGGCGTCCGGGTGCTCGAGGAGATGCACGGCTGCGGCCACGACCTCGATGAGGTTGTGCGGGGCCATGTTCGTCGCCATGCCGACGGCGATGCCGCTGGCGCCGTTGACCAGCAGGTTCGGGAAGGCCGCGGGCAGCACGGCGGGCTGCTGGAATTGGCCGTCGTAGTTGGGGATGAAGTCGACGACGTCCTCGTCGAGGTTCTCCGTGAGGGAGAGTGCGGCGGCCGCGAGTCGCGCCTCGGTGTACCGGGCGGCCGCCGGGCCGTCGTCGAGTGAGCCGAAGTTGCCATGCCCGTCGACGAGCGGCACGCGCAGCGCCCACTCCTGGGCGAGCCGCACGAGCGCGTCGTAGATGGCGGAGTCGCCGTGGGGGTGCAGCTTTCCCATCACCTCGCCGACGACGCGCGCGCTCTTCACGTGACCGCGGTCGGGGCGCAGACCCATCTCGGCCATCTGGAACAGGATGCGGCGCTGCACCGGCTTGAGCCCGTCCCGCGCATCCGGAAGGGCGCGCGAGTAGATGACGGAGTACGCGTATTCGAGGAAGGAGCCCTGCATCTCGTGAGAGAGATCGATGTCCTGGATGCGTTCGTCGACGGGCTCGGACGGCGGGGTTTTCGGCATGGACTTCCTGGGGGCGTACGGGAGCCTGTGTCAGACTGGCTCGGATGTCCCTCATGCTACCGTCCGCCTCGCCCAGCGCCCGGAGCGTCGTCGGGGTGGCGGGCGACCTGAGCGCCGCTCTCCGCGGCGAGTCGGAGCTGCTCCCGCGCGCGGAGTCGGTCGTGCTGGTGGTGGTCGACGGCCTGGGCGCGCTCGGTCTCCGCGGCCACTCCGGTCACGCGCGTACGCTCAGTGGGGCGATGACGAAGCGGGATGTCGCGCACAGCGTGTTCCCGTCGACGACGGCTGCCGCGCTGACCAGCATCGTGACGGGTGTCTGGCCCGGAGAGCACGGGCTGGTGGGGTACCGCGTCCTCGACCGCGAGCGTGACGTGCTCGTGAACCAGCTCAGCGGGTGGGAGAGCGACGGGCTCGACCCGCTCGCGTGGCAGCCGGTGCCGACCGTCTTCGAGCGGGAGGCCGCCGCGGGCCGAGACACGTTCGCCGTGGGACTCGCCGCGTACGCCACGAGCGGGTTCACGCGTGCGACGCTGCGCGGCGCGACCTTCGTCCCCGCGCTGACCCCGGAGGATCGGGTCGAGGCGGCCTTCGCTCTCGCCCACGACCACCCGGGCTCCTTCGTCTACTGCTATCTGCCCGAGGTCGACAAGGCGGGGCACCGCTACGGGATCGCCTCCGCGGAGTGGGTCGCGGCGCTGGAGCGCATCGATGCCGCCCTGAGCGTTCGTGTGCCTCCGGGCGTCGGCGTCCTGGTGACCTCCGACCACGGCATGGTCGATGTCCCCGTCCATCGGCAGGCGGTCCTCGACGAATCGCACTTGCGCGGGGTGCGGCACCTGGGCGGCGAGCCGCGCATGCTGCACGTGTACCTGGAGCCGGCCGCCGACGAGAGCGCGGTGCTCTCCCGGCTGCGCGCCGACCTGGAGGGCGCCGCCGATGTCGTGACGCGCGACGACGCCATCAGGGCCGGCCTGTTCGGTCCCGCGGTGACGGAGGCCGCGGCTGCCCGGGTGGGGGACGTGCTCGTGATCGCGCGCGCGTCCTGGGCGGTGTACGACGGCACCGCAGCGGATCAGCGCAATCGCGGCATGATCGGACAGCACGGTGCCATGACCGATGAGGAGACGCGGGTGCCGCTCATCCGTCTCGGTGCCTTCGCACGGTGACGCCGACGCCACCGCGGAGAGCGCGACTCACTCGTCGGTGCGCGCCCCGAAGACGATCTCGTCCCACGACGGCATGGCGTTGCGCCGACGACGACGGCCGCCGCTCTCCGCCGGTTCGGCGGGGCTGCGCGGCGACTCCGGTTCCGTCGTCTCCGGCTCGCTGACATCGTCGAAGGCCTCGAAGAGGGAGATCGGGCTCGACTCCTCGCGGCTCTCCTCGTGCTCCTCGAGCAGCGGTGACGTCTCGCGCTGACCCCGACGCCGTCGCAGGGCTTCCAGCAGGTCGGCGGTCTCGGCGCTCGGGGCGCTGGAGTCGGGGGCGCGGTTGATCGCCGCGTCCTGGACGGCGGGGGCGGAGCGCTCCGGCAGCGACGGCTCTTCGACCTCCCCCTCCGGGGTGGGCACGAGGCGCGGTCCGAAGGCACCGGAGTCGAAACGGCTGTCGTCCTTGTACGGCGACGTCGTCCGGTCGGCTTCCACCGCGCGGAGCCGGGGGATCAGTCCCTCGGGGAGCGAGCCCTGGCGGGAGAGCTGAGTGGCGTCGGCGTTGAGGGGCGAGAGCGCGCTGCGCCGGGGGTCGAAGCTCCACCGGGCGTCGTGATCGACGTCGTTGGCTGTGAACTCGAGCTTCACGATCCAGCCGGTGTCCTCCTTCCAGCTCGCCCAGCGCTCGGATGTCGCCGCGACCTCTGCGAGCTTGGCGCGCACGGCCGCGCCGAACGTCGGCTGGGCGTCCGGTTCGACCTCGCTGCCGATGAGCACGGGCACGGCGAGAGCCTGGCCGATGATGTGCTCGCGCTCGGCGAGCACCGGCCCCTCGAAGCGGACCACGTCGTCGACCGCGATACCGAGCAGCTCGGCGACCTCGGGTGCGGTGAGACCGGCGCGGATCTGCGCCTGGATGTCGCGCGGGCTCGCGGCGAGCTTCTGGGCGGTCGGTTCGGCCTGTCGGGTGGCGCGGCGGATCTCCCGCTGCAGCACGTCGTCGATGGGCAGCGCGAAGCGTTCGCCCGACTCGGTCGCGAGCACGAGGACTCCTGCTTCAGTGCCGACGATGGTGACGTTTTCCATGCGAATGCCCCTCTGATGGGTGTGCGTTCATGGTGTCACGGGGGAGGGGGCGGAACAGGGAATATCGCGGGCGTGCCGTGAGTTTGCCCTGTCGCATGCGGAGGCATTTGCGAAATGCCCCACCGTCATGCAAACTATGGCCGCCGATTACCCGACGGCACACCCGCCCACTCGCACCATGAAAGTGGAGATTCACCGCATGGCAACCGATTACGACGCTCCCCGAAAGAGTGAAGACGACTCCGAGTCGATCGAAGCCCTGAAGGAGCGTGTGCCGGACAAGCTGTCCGGCACGACGGGGGACGAGGACTCCGACAACCCCTCGAACTTCGACCTGCCGGGCGCGGACCTCTCCGACCTCGAGCTCGACGTCGTCGTGCTGCCCGCGCAGCAGGACGAGTTCACGTGCATGAGCTGCTTCCTCGTGAAGCACCGTTCGCAGCTCGACCACGAGGGACCCGACGGCCCCATCTGCAAGGAGTGCGCTGCCTGAGCAGTCCTCCGAGCGACGCATGACGCGCCCCCGACCATCCGGTCAGGGGCGCGCTGTCGTTGGCGGGTGACTCAGCCTTTCGCGGCGCGGATCGCCGCAGCGAGGCGGTCGGGGGTGCGGGTCGAGATGGTCCACGCCACGACCGGATCCGCGTCGTCGAGGTTGGGCACCACGACCAGGCCGTCGATGCCGCCGCGGATGAGGTGCCACCCGCGGGCGGGGAGTCCGGGTCCTCTGGCGTGACGTGCGTCTGCTCCATCGAGCGCGAGCGGTTCGCCGAGGTGGGTCACGTCGATGTGCGCGCGACCGGCGCGGAGCACGCCGTCCTCGACCGAGACGACCGGGGCAAGACCGATGGCCGCGAGGACGAGCGCGGCGGAGACCAGCGCGCCGAGGACGAGCGCGACCGTCGATCCGACCGGGACGAAGATGAGCGAGACCATCGGTCCGGCGAGAGCGACGGTGACGAGGAGCCAGAGGCTCGGTGCGAGCCGCTCCCGGTAGCGGGGACGTGCGGCGGTGGCGGGGTTCTGCATTAGCCTCATGGGGTGACCGATTCCGTTGATGTCCCCATTATCGCCGCAGTGGTCCCCGGCTATGCGCACCCGGGTGACGCGGGCGCCGATCTGGTCGCCGCGGAGGCCGTGCACCTGGAGCCGGGGGAGCGGGCTCTCGTCCCGACCGGCGTGCGCATCGCCCTCCCGGACGGCTACGCGGCCTTCGTCGTTCCGCGCAGTGGTCTCGCGGCGAAGCACGGGATCTCCATCGTCAATGCACCGGGCACCGTCGACGCCGGCTACCGGGGTGAGATCAAGGTGAGCCTGATCAACACGGACATCCACAGCGCGTACGATGTGGCCGTCGGCGATCGCATCGCCCAGCTCATCGTGATGCCCGTGACCCGCGCCCGGTTCCTGCCGGTCGAGGAGCTCCCGGACAGCGTCAGGGGCGACGGGGGATTCGGATCGACCGGCTACCAGGCACAGGCCACCGCGAACGAAGCAGGACAGGCGAGATGAGCGACAACAACGCGACCCCCTCCAAGTCGGCGCCGGAGAACCGCGCCACGGAGGGTCCTTTCGACGACTCCGAGGCGAACCCGGTCCGCCCCTACATCGACCTCGGCGGGATCAAGATCCTTCCGCGCGAGGGTCTGAACCTGCGCCTCGAGGTCGAGGAGCAGTCCAAGCGCATCGTCGCCGTCGGCCTCGACTACGCGGAGTCCTCGTTGCAGGTGCAGCCGTTCGCGGCGCCCCGGTCGGGCGGTCTGTGGGACGAGACCCGCGTGCAGCTGCGTGATCAGGTGAAGGCGCAGGGCGGACGGGTCGAGGAGCGGGAGGGCCCGCTGGGCAAGGAGCTGCTCGCCGAGGTCCCGGCCACGGCGGCCGAGGGCTCCGGCCTGCGTCTGGCACGCTTCATCGGCATCGACGGCCCGCGGTGGTTCCTGCGCGGTGTGATCGGCGGGGCGGCGGCGTCCGATCCCGAGGCGGCCGCGAAGGTGGAGGACCTGTTCCGTTCCATCGTCGTGGTGCGTGGCGGCGCCCCCATGCCCCCGCGTGACCTCATCCCCCTGAAGATGCCGGCGACCCCGGGCTCGGCGTGAGCTCCCCGGTTCCCGAGGAGCCGGAGCGCCCGCAGACCGCGTCGGAGATCCTGGGTGCCGCGCTGGCGGGAGCGGCCAGGAAGGCGGGCCTCGATCCCGCGCAGAGCGCGAGCACGCACACGGTCGTGTGGTCGGCGATGGGCGGCTGGCGCGGCATCGTCGAATCGGTGCTCCCGAGCCTCGCGTTCGTCATCCTCTTCACCCTCCGCCCGCAGCCGCTGATTTTTCCGCTCGGCGTCTCCGTCGGGCTTGCCGCGATCTTCACGATCGTGCGCCTGGTGCAGAAGTCGCCACCGTCCGCGGCGCTCGGCGGCCTGATCGCCGCGGTCGCCGCCGCAGGACTGGCGCTCTGGACCGGGCGCGGCGAGGACAACTTCGTCCCCGGGCTCATCACCAACGCCGTGTACGGGTCGGCCATCCTCGTGTCGGCGCTCATCGGGTGGTCGGTCATCGGTCTGGCCGCCGGCTTCCTCATGGGCGAGGGCACCGCGTGGCGGACGGACCGCCGCAAGCGTCGCGCCTTCTTCTGGCTCGGCATCGCGTGGGCGGCCCTCTTCTTCGCGCGACTGGCCGTGCAGTTCCCCCTGTATCTCGCGGGCGACGTGACGGCGCTCGGAACGCTCAAGCTGGTGATGGGGCTGCCGTTGTTCGCGCCGCTCATCGCGGTCACCTGGCTGGTGGTCCGAGCGCTCTATCCCCGCGCGCCTTCGCGCGAGGATGCCGCCGCGGCGTGATAGATTTATCTCGACATCAAGATAAATCGCAGGCTTTCGCCCACGCGTCGCGGGGAGCAGACTGGTTAGGTCCGCCTTCCTAGCCGCCGGGGTGCGCGGGCGAGCAAGATGGAGGCGCCTGTCGCTCCCATCCGAATAGAAGGAGACGGATTCGTGTCCACGGTGAACAGCTTCGGTGCCAAGAGCACCCTGACGGTCGGCAGCACCGACTACGAGATCTTCCGCATCGACACGGTGCCCGGTTTCGACAAGCTTCCCTTCAGCCTCAAGGTCCTGCTGGAGAACCTGCTTCGCACCGAGGATGGCGCGAACGTGACGAAGGCGCAGATCGAGGCGCTCGGCTCGTGGGATGCCACCGCCGAGCCGAACACCGAGATCCAGTTCACGCCGGCGCGCGTGGTCATGCAGGACTTCACCGGCGTGCCCTGCATCGTCGACCTCGCCACGATGCGCGAGGCAGTCACGGCGCTCGGCGGCGACGCCAACAAGATCAACCCGCTCTCGCCCGCCGAGATGGTGATCGACCACTCCGTCATCGCCGACCTCTTCGGGACCGAGAACGCGCTCGAGCGCAACGTCGAGATCGAGTACGAGCGCAACGGCGAGCGGTACCAGTTCCTGCGCTGGGGCCAGACGGCGTTCAGCGACTTCAAGGTCGTCCCGCCCGGCACCGGCATCGTCCACCAGGTGAACATCGAGCACCTGGCCAAGGTCATCTACGACCGCGAGGTCGGCGGCGTGCTGCGCGCGTACCCCGACACCTGCGTCGGCACCGATTCGCACACCACGATGGTGAACGGTCTCGGCGTGCTCGGCTGGGGCGTCGGCGGCATCGAGGCCGAGGCCGCGATGCTCGGCCAGCCCGTGTCGATGCTCATCCCGCGCGTCGTGGGCTTCAAGCTCTCGGGCGAGATCCCCGCCGGTGTGACCGCGACCGACGTCGTGCTCACCATCACCGACATGCTGCGCAAGCACGGCGTGGTCGGCAAGTTCGTCGAGTTCTACGGCGAGGGCGTTGCCTCGGTGCCGCTCGCGAACCGCGCCACGATCGGCAACATGTCGCCGGAGTTCGGCTCCACCGCCGCGATCTTCCCGATCGACGACGTCACGCTCGACTACCTGCGCCTCACCGGGCGCAGCGAGGAAGCCGTCGCGCTCGTCGAGGCGTACGCCAAGGAGCAGCAGCTCTGGCACGACGCGTCGCGCGAGCCCGTGTTCAGCGAGTACCTCGAGCTGGACCTCGGCACGGTCGTCCCGTCGATCGCCGGCCCGAAGCGTCCGCAGGACCGCATCCTGCTGTCCGAGGCCAAGTCGCAGTTCGAGCAGGACATCCTGGCCTACGCCTCGCCCTCGACCAGCGAGGACATCGTCGACCTCGAGTCGAAGCACTCGTTCCCCGCGTCCGACCCCGGGCAGGTCCCCGGCGAGGAGGAGCCGACCACGCGTCCGGTGCACATCAGCAGCGGCGCCCCGGTCAACGCCTCCAACCCGGTGCCGGTCACCACCCCGGACGGCGAGAAGTACATCCTCGACAACGGCGCTGTGACCCTCGCCGCCATCACGTCGTGCACGAACACGTCGAACCCGTCGGTCATGATCGCGGCCGGTCTGCTCGCACGCAAGGCGCGCGAGAAGGGCCTGAAGCAGAAGCCCTGGGTCAAGACGACGCTCGGCCCCGGCTCGAAGGTCGTCACCGACTACTACGAGAAGTCCGGCCTCGACAAGGATCTCGAGGGCCTCGGCTTCTACACCGTCGGCTACGGCTGCACGATCTGCATCGGAAACTCCGGCCCGCTGATCGAGGAGGTGTCGGAGGCGATCAACTCGCACGACCTCGCCGTGACGGCCGTCCTCTCCGGCAACCGCAACTTCGAGGGCCGGATCAGCCCCGACGTGAAGATGAACTACCTGGCCAGCCCGCCGCTGGTCATCGCGTACGCCCTCGCCGGATCGATGCACTTCGACTTCGACACCGACGCGCTGGGTCAGGACGCCGACGGCAACGACGTGTTCCTCAAGGACATCTGGCCGTCGCCGGAAGAGGTGCAGGAGATCGTCGACTCGTCGATCTCGCGCGACCAGTTCATCAAGCAGTACGCCACGGTGTTCGACGGCGACGAGCGCTGGCGCAACCTGCCGACGCCCGACGACGACACGTTCCAGTGGGACGAGAACTCGACCTACGTGCGCAAGGCGCCGTACTTCGACGGCATGACGATGGAGCTCACCCCGGTGCAGGACATCCAGGGCGCGCGCGTCATGGCGACCCTGGGCGACTCGGTCACGACCGACCACATCTCGCCCGCCGGCAACATCAAGCCGGGCACCCCGGCGGCGCAGTACCTCACCGAGCACGGCGTGGACCGCAAGGACTTCAACTCCTTCGGCTCGCGCCGAGGCAACCACGAGGTGATGATCCGCGGCACGTTCGCGAACATCCGTCTGAAGAACCTCATGGTCTCGGCCGTCAACGACGGTCAGGTCGTCGAGGGCGGGTTCACGCGCGACTTCACCCGGCCGGGCGGTCCGCAGTCGTACATCTACGACGCGTGCATGAACTACGCCGAGCAGGGCACCCCGCTCGTCGTGTTCGGCGGCAAGGAGTACGGCTCCGGCTCGTCGCGCGACTGGGCGGCCAAGGGCACGAGCCTGCTGGGCGTCAAGGCCGTGATCACGGAGAGCTTCGAGCGCATCCACCGCTCCAACCTCATCGGCATGGGCGTCGTCCCGCTGCAGTTCCCGGCGGGCGAGAGCTGGGAGTCGCTGGGCCTCGACGGCACCGAGATCGTCTCGATCACGGGCCTCGAGGAGCTCAACAACGGCGTCACCCCGAAGACGGTCAAGGTCACCGCCACCCCGAGCGAGCACTCGCCCGAGGGCAAGCAGCCGATCGAGTTCGATGCGGTCGTCCGCATCGACACCCCCGGTGAGGCGGACTACTACCGCAACGGCGGCATCCTGCAGTACGTGCTGCGCTCGCTCGTCTGACGCGTCTCACGGAGGGGCCCGGGTCTACGGACACGGGCCCCTTCGCCGTGTCAAGGGGGCGTCGTCCTCGGCGGCTTCTCCGACTCCGCGAGGTAGGATCGGTAGGCGCTCGCACCCGTGACGGGCGTCTCTGTCGAAGCCTGTGAGGAGGCGCAGATGCCCATTCTTCCGAGCATCTCTGGACCCCGCGACCTGGACCGCCTGTCGCCAGAGCAACTGGAAGAACTCGCCTCCGAGATCCGCACGTTCCTCGTCGAGAACGTCTCGCGTACCGGGGGCCACCTGGGGCCGAACCTCGGCGTCGTGGAGCTCACCATCGCCCTCCACCGCGTGTTCTCGTCTCCCGACGACCCCTTCATCTTCGACACCGGGCATCAGTCCTACGTGCACAAACTGCTCACAGGGCGCCAGGACTTCTCCGGACTGCGCGTGCGCGGCGGTCTGGCCGGCTACCCGCAGCGCGGCGAGAGCCCCCACGACGTGGTCGAGTCCTCCCACGCCTCGAGCTCGCTGAGCTGGGCAGACGGCGTGTCCCGCGCCCTCACCGCGACCGGACGCGCCGACCGCCATGTGGTCGCGGTCGTGGGCGACGGTGCGCTCACCGGCGGCATGACCTGGGAGGCGCTGAACAACATCTCCGACGACAACGACCGCAACCTGGTGATCGTCGTCAACGACAACGGCCGCTCCTACGCACCCACGATCGGCGGGATGTCGCGGTACCTGAACCGGGTCCGCACGGCGGCCGCGTACAAGGACCTCCACCACAAGTCCGACCGTCTGTTCCGCGCGTTCGGCCCCGTCGGCAGGGCCGTGTTCCGTGGGGTGCGGGGTGGCACGCACGGCTTCCTCTCCCGCTTCACGAACAACGAGGCCCTCTACTCGAACCTCGACATCAAGTACCTCGGCCCGGTGGACGGCCACGACCTCCCGGCCCTGCTGGAGACCCTGGAGCTCGCGAAGTCGTACGGCGCGCCCGTCATCGTGCACGCCATCACCGAGAAGGGGCGCGGGTACCAGCCCGCGCGCGACGACGACGCCGATCAGTTCCACGCGGTCGGGCGCATCGACCCCACGACCGGGGAGACGCTGTCTTCCGGCGGGCGCGGATGGACCGACGTGTTCTCCGACGCGCTGGTCGACGTGGGCGAACGGCGCTCCGACGTGATCGCGATCACCGCGGCGATGCTGCGGCCGACCGGACTGGCCCCCTTCGCAGAGCGCTTCCCGGATCGGGTGTACGACGTGGGCATCGCCGAGCAGCACGCCGTGGCCTCGGCGGCCGGACTCGCCTACGGCGGACTGCACCCGGTGGTCGCGGTGTACGCGACCTTCATGGGCCGCGCCTTCGATCAGGTGCTCATGGACGTCGCGCTGCACCGTGCCGGCGTCACCTTCGTGCTCGACCGGGCCGGGGTCACCGGTCCCGACGGTCCGAGCCATCACGGCATGTGGGACCTCGCGATGCTGCAGATCGTGCCGCACATCCGCATCGCCGCGCCGCGCGACGGCGTGCGACTCACCGAGGCGCTGGACGAGGCGGTCGCCGTCGAGGACGCGCCCACCGTGATCCGGTTCCCGAAGGGGGAGGTCGCGCCCGACCTCCCGGCGATCGAGCGCCTCGCTGACGGCGTCGACGTGCTGGCCAGGGGGGAGAGCGAAGACGTGCTCATCGTCGCGATCGGCCCGTTCGCCGAGCTCGCCCTCGATGTGGCGGACCGCCTCCGCGCGCAGGGCATCGGTGCGACGGTGCTCGACCCGCGCTGGGCGATCCCGGTGCAGCCGTCGGTCGTCGAGCACGCCGCTCGTCATCGCCTGGTCATCACCCTGGAGGACGGCATCCGCGTCGGCGGCATCGGCACGCGCGTGCGCCAGGTGCTGCGCGAGGCCGGGATCGACACGGCCGTGGACGAGCTGGGGCTGCCCGACGAGTTCATCGACCACGCGTCGCGCGACCAGATCCTCGCGGATGCGGGGCTCACCGCGTCGAAGATCGCCCAGGACGTGGTGGCGCAGGTGCTCGGGACGCGCATCCCCAAGGCGCGCCACGCGGGAGAGACCGGTACGATCGACCTCCCGCTGCACGAGCGCCACTGATCCGGGGCCCGCGGCGGGATCAGTCCAGATCGGCGAGGGTCTCCGTGACAATGTGCTCGACGGTCGGTCGTGCGCGCTCCGCGTCGGCGGCGACCAGCGCGAGGCGACTGCGTCGTTCCAGGACGTCGTCCGCGGTGAGCGCGCCCTCGCACCGCACGGCGAACTCGACCGCGGCGCGTGAGAGCGCGGGCGGATCCGACGTGTGGTCCGGTGCACCCCACCGCGCGCCCGTGTCCTCCACGAGCCGCAGAGCCGCGGTGCTGCTGGGCGGTGCGTCGATCCCGCGGTGACGCAGGGCGAGGTCGACCGCGTCCTCGGCCATCCGACGGTAGGTCGTGAGCTTCCCGCCGAGCACCGACACGAACCCGCCGGGGGAGATGTGCACCAGGTGCCGCCGGGACACGTCCGCGGACGACGCGGCGCCATTGTCCACCAGGGGCCGCAGTCCGGCGAACG
This sequence comes from Microbacterium sp. PF5, assembly GCF_004794315.1. Classification (NCBI taxonomy): domain Bacteria; kingdom Bacillati; phylum Actinomycetota; class Actinomycetes; order Micrococcales; family Microbacteriaceae; genus Microbacterium; species Microbacterium sp. PF5. The sequence goes on from NZ_SSDQ01000138.1 coordinate 25,297, forward strand.
CCCCGCGGACGTGGTCTCGCGTGAGGGGGGTCGCCAGCAGTCGGTTCAGCGTGGCGAGCAGCGAGGCGATCTCGGGCTCGGTGGGCGCGGCGACGCGCGGGACCGGCCCGGGGGCGTCCTCGTCGGTCAGCCCCACGATCACCCGCCCGTGGCGCTGCGGCAGCGCGAACACGTAGCGGCTGATCGAGCCCTCCCGGGGAACGGTCAACGCCGCGGTCGGGCGGCCCAGGTCGTCCGCGTCGAGCACGAGGTGCGTGCCGCGGCTCGGGCGCACGCGGATGCTGTCGTCGAGCGTTCCCGCCCAGACGCCGGTGGCGTTCACGACGGCCCGGGCGCGCAGCTCGAACCGCTCGCCCGTGAGCGTGTCGACGACGGTCGCTCCACCGTCGTGCAGCTCCTCGGCCCGCACCCGTGTGAGGATGCGCGCGCCCCGCCCCGCCGCCGTCCGTGCGACAGCGACCACGAGCGCGGCGTCATCGACCAGCTGCCCGTCGAAGCCGAGCACGCCGCCGCGCAGGTCACGGCGACGCAGAGCGGGGAACAGCCGCTGGGCCTCGCGCGGCCCCACCAGTCGCGGCGGTGGCAGCACCCGACGCGGCGTCCTGGCGCGCAGTCGCAGCGCGTCGCCCATGGCCATGCCCATCGAACCGGCGGAGCGCTGGCGGAGCGTCACCCCTGCGGCGAACGGCAGCAGCTGCGGCAGCGGACGGATGAGGTGCGGCGCGATCACCGTCATCAGCAGGTGTCGTTCGAGCGCACTCTCGTTCGCGGTGGCGACATCCCCGGTGGCGAGATAGCGCAGTCCGCCGTGTACGAGCTTCGAGCTGAAGCGGCTCGTGCCGAACGCGAGGTCTTCGGCCTCGATCAGTGTGACGCGGAGTCCGCGTGAGGCGGCGTCGAGAGCCGCACCGACGCCGGTGATGCCTCCGCCGACCACCAGCACGTCGCAGGTCTCCTCCGCTCCCGCGGCGAGATCGCGTCGGCGGCGGGCGGCGTGGAGGGCGGTGGCCGGGTCGGTCACGGTCGCAGGTGTCCGTCCACGGCGGCGCGGAGCTCGCGCTCCCACGCGTCCTCGTCGATCAGGTCGGCCACGGTCGCGTGCGACAGCACGGCCGACTGGGCGATCAGGAGCAGCATCACGGCGATCTCCTCGGGCGCTCCGGCCCGCACGGACCCGTGCTTCTGGCCCCGTCCGATGGCTGCGGCGAGCCAGCCGAGGATGAGCCGTTGGCTCGACCCGACGCGCTGCAGCGTGTAGCGCGTGAAGGCCTCCGGCTCCTCGTCGAGCAGCCGGGCGTAGACGTCGTCGGCGCGGAACAGGGCCGTGAACGTCAGGATGTCGTCGACCAGGGCGGCTCGGGTGTCCGCGACCGCGGAGAAGCGTCCGATGAGGGTTCCGACGCGCCGCAGCAGAGCGGCGCGCACCACGTCGTCGGCATCGCTCCAGGTGCGGTAGATCGTCGGACGGCTGAGTCCGGAGCGGCGCGCAAGCGCGGCGATCGTGACCCCGTGGATGCCGGTGCGCACGATGAGCTCGTCGGCCGCGTCGAGGACCCGCGTCTGCGTCGGTTCCCACACGGGTGGGACTCCGACAGGTTGACGTTCTTCCATGATGTGTCACACTGTAACGCATGCAGGACGAGATCGGCAGGGCCGCCGAACAGGAGCCCATGCGGTGGAACGGCTGGGGTGATCCGGCGAAGGCGAAGGAGCTTCCGCGCTCCGTGCGAGCCCTGATCCCGCTGCTGCTGGGGCGAGTGCGCCGCCCTGCGCCGCCGCCGTCGCTCGCGGAGGTGCGCGTCCGACCGAGCGCGCTCACCGACGACGACCGGGCGGCGTTCGCGGCCGTCGTCGGCGTCGACGGGGTGGACCACGCGGACGAGGCGAGGATCCGTCACGCCGGCGGGCGCTCCACCCCGGACCTGCTGCGGCGCCGCGAGCGCGATCAACGCGTGCCGGACGGGGTCGTGCTCCCCGCCGACCACGCTCAGGTCATGGCATGCCTCGCCGTGGCCGGGGAGCGCGACATCGCGGTGATCCCCTACGGCGGGGGCACGAGCGTGGTCGGCGCGCTCGATCCGGAGCGCGGACCCCACCGCGCCGTGATCAGCCTGGATCTGCGCCGCCTGCGCGGCCTGCTGCGCGTCGATGCGCTCAGCGGCGAGGCGGTGTTCGCGGCCGGGACCACCGGCCCCGACGCCGAGGCGCAGCTGGCAGCGCACGGGCTCGAGCTGGGACACTACCCGCAGAGCTTCCGCTATGCGACCATCGGCGGCTTCGCGGCCGCGCGTTCGTCGGGCCAGAACTCCGCAGGGTACGGACGCTTCGACACCATGGTCACCGGGCTCCGGGTCGCGACACCGACGGGCGACCTCGAGCTCGGCCGGGCTCCCGGATCCGCCGCGGGACCCGACCTGATCCGGCTGTTCCTGGGGTCGGAGGGCATCTTCGGCGTCATCACCGAGGTCCGCGTGCGCGTGCACCCCGTGCCGGCCGAGCGGGTGTTCGAGTCATGGTCGTTCCCCGACTTCGCGCACGGGGTCGACGGACTCCGCCGCGTCGCGCAGCACGGCGCGGGTCCCACCGTGATCCGTCTGTCCGACGAGGCCGAGACCGCCGTCGGTCTCGCGCAGGTCGGCCGGATCGGGAAGGCGATCGCGCGCGGCGCCAGCGTCGTGACGGTGTACGAGGGCGATGACATCGACGCGCGGCGCGCCCGGACGACCGCGCTGCTGCGCGCGGCGGGCGGGACGTCGTCGGGCGCAGGGGATGCGGAGGAGTGGGCGGCCGGCCGATTCGACGGGCCCTACCTGCGCGACTCCCTGCTCGACGCCGGTGTGTTCTGCGAGACCCTCGAGACCGCCACCACCTGGACGGGGCTCGCGACGCTGAAGGCCGCGGTCGAGACCGCCCTGCGCGAGGGCTTCCGCGACGCGGGGGCCCGGTCGACCGTGATGTGCCACGTCTCGCACGTGTACCCCACGGGGGCGTCGCTGTACTTCACCGTCCTGGCCGGGATCCGCAGCGATCCGCTCCCGGTGTGGACGACCGTCAAGGCACGCGTGAACGACGCGATCCTCGCGCACGGGGGCACCATCAGCCACCATCACGCGGTCGGACGGGATCACGCGCCCTGGCTGGCGCAGGAGCTCGGGCCGGCCGGGATGCGGATCCTCGCAGCGATCAAGCGCGAGCTCGACCCGCAGGCGCTCCTGAACCCGGGCGCCGTGATCCCCGCTGCCCTCCCGGCGGGGGACTGACGTGGGCCACATCGCGGTGCTGTCGAACCCCCGCGCGGGCAAGGGGCGCGGCCGCCGTCTGACCGAGCTCGCAGTGGCACACCTTCGACAGCGCGGCGCGAGCGTCAGACTCTACGCCGGGGACTCGGCGGCGGACACGACGGCGCTGGCGTCTGAAGCCCTCGTGGGCGGGCCGGACGGGCTCGTGGTGGTCGGCGGGGACGGCACGCTGTCGGGCATCCTCGATGTCGTGTGCGCCGCCGCCGTCCCGATCACCCTGGTGCCCGCCGGGACGGGCAACGACCTCGCCCGCGCGCTCGGCCTGCCGCGACACGACGCCGCCGCAGCCGTCGAACTCGCCCTCACCGGCACGCCCCGGGCGATCGACGTGGGTGAGGTCGAGACGCGCGCGGGTCGTGCCGCCTTCCTCACGGTCGTGGCGTTGGGCTTCGACGCGAGGGTGAGCGACCGCACCAACCGTCTGCGCTGGCCCTCCGGCGCCCTCCGGTACTACCTGGCCCTGCTCATCGAGCTCGTCCGGCTGCGGCCGCTCGACTTCACCGTCACGGTCGACGACGAACGGCCGATCACCGCCCGGGGGACTCTGGTGGCCATCGGGAACACGGCCAGCTACGGCGGAGGTATGCCGGTGTGCGTCGGCGCCCTGCCCGACGACGGGCGGCTCGACGTCGTCCGCGTCGCACCGCTCGGCCGCACCCGACTCGTGCGGCTGTTCCCCCTCCTGCTGCGCGGCGCCCACCTGGCCCGTCCCGAGGTGCAGCACACGGCAGCGCGCCGCGTCACGGTCGCCGCGCCCGGACTCGTGGTGTACGCCGACGGCGAGCGCCGGGGCGAGGACGTCTGCACCATCTCCGTGCGGACGGGTGCGCTGACGATGATGACCCCACCGAGCGAGGGAGACGCCCGTGTTCGATGAGGACGTCGTGGTCGTGGGGTCGGGTTTCGGCGGCTCGGTCGCGGCGCTGCGGCTGAGCGAGAAGGGCTACCGTGTCCGCGTGTTCGAGGCCGGGCGGCGCTTCGCCGACGACGACTTCGCGAAGACGAGCTGGAACGTGCGCCGGTACCTGTGGGCGCCCGCGCTCGGGTGCTTCGGCGTGCAGCGCATCCACCGCCTCCCGCACGTCATGATCCTCGCGGGAGCCGGTGTGGGCGGAGGCTCGCTCAACTACGCCAACACGCTCTACGAGCCGGGCCCCGCGTTCTTCGCCGACCCGCAGTGGGGCTCGATCCGTGACTGGCGGGCGGCGCTCGCTCCGCACTACGCCACGGCGAAGCGCATGCTCGGCGTGGTCGATGCGTATCCGCACAGCGGGCCGGTCGAACGGATCATGGCGGGCGCCGCGGACGACCTCGGCGTGGGGGAGAGCTTCCGCCGGGCACCCGTCGGGGTGTGGTTCGGCGAGCCGGGGCGCCGCGTGCCCGATCCGTACTTCGGCGGGGAGGGTCCCGACCGCACGGGGTGCACGCTCTGCGGCAACTGCATGGTGGGGTGCCGCGTCGGCGCGAAGAACACCCTGGTGAAGAACTACCTCGCGCTGGCGGAGCGACGCGGAGTCGCGATCGAGCCCCTCCGCACGGTCACCGAGGTGCGGGAGCTGGCGACGGGCGGCTTCGCGATCACGACCGTGCGCAGCGGGGCCTGGCTGCGGCGCCGGGCCCGCACCGTGACGGCGCGGGAGGTCGTGCTCGCCGCCGGCACCTGGGGCACGCAGCAGCTGCTGCACCGGATGAAGCACACCGGCGCGCTCCCTCGGATACCCGACGCCGTGGGGCGCCTGACCCGCACGAACTCCGAGGCGCTCGACGGCGCCGTGGCCGTGCGCGTTCCGGAGCAGCTTCACCTCGCGCGGGGTGTGGCGATCACGACGTCCTTCCACGTGGACGAGCGCACCCACGTCGAGAACGTCCGCTACGGTCCGGGGTCGAACCTGATGGGAGCTCTGGCCACCGTGCTCGTGCCGGGGGAGAGGTCGCTGCCCGGACGCCTGGCAGCGCTCGTGCGGGGAATCCTCCGCGCACCGGTCACCGCGGCCCGGCTCGGGTCGCTCCGGCGGTGGAGCGAGCGCGGGATCATCGCCCTCGTCATGCAGACCGCCGACAACTCCCTCACGCTGTCGCTGCGGCGGCGGTTCGGGCGCTGGCGTCTGACCAGCGCGCAGGGGCACGGTGCGCCGAACCCGAGTCACCTGCCGGAGGCACACCGTGCGGCGCAGGCGATCGCGGCGCGGCTCGAGCAGGAGAGCGGGATCCGTGCCGAGGCGCGCGGGTCGTGGCCGGAGGTGTTCGGGATCCCGCTGACGGCGCACTTCCTCGGCGGGGCGGTCATCTCCTCGGCCCCGGAGACCGGCGTCGTGGACGAGTACCACCGCGTCTGGGGTCATCCCGGGCTGCACGTCGTGGACGGTGCTGCGGTCCCCGCGAACCCCGGTGTCAACCCGTCGCTCACCATCACCGCCCTGGCGGAACGGGCGATGTCGCACTGGCCGCGCCACGGGGAGCCCGACGAGCGCCCTGCCCAGGACGCGACGACGGGGGCCGCGCGCTCGGCACGGCCCCCGTCGTCGGACTGATCAGCGGTTCTCGATGCCGCGGATCTGCGGCGTGTGGAACGAGCCGCCGAAGGCGCGTTCCGAAGCGCCCTCGCGGTCGAGGTAGGGCGAGGCGCCGCCGTCGATGAACGGCCAGCCTGCGCCGAGGATGAGGCACAGGTCGATGTCCTCCACCTCGGGCACGACGCCCTCGTCCAGCATCAGCTTGATCTCCGTCGCCAGGCCGTCCTGCACGCGCTGCAGGATGGTCGCCGCAGAGGCCGGACTCTTGCCGAGTGCGGGCTTGATGACCTTCTCGGCCTGCTTGCTCCAGCCGACCACCCGGCCGCCCTTGTCCTTCTCCACGACCTGGTCGAGCGCGGCGAGGGCGTGGAAATTCTCGTTCGCGTAGAACCGGTCGGGGAAGGCGTGCACCATCGTGTCCTGCACGTGGGCGGCGACCTTCCATCCGACCAGGTCGATCAGCTGGAACGGCCCCATCGGCAGGCCGAGCGGCGCGAACGCCTTCTCCACCTCGGCGATCGGGGTGCCCTCGTAGACCGCGCGCGCAGCCTCGCCCATGACCTTGGCCAGCAGACGGTTCACCACGAAGCCGGGTGCGTCGGCGGTCAGGACCGCGTTCTTGCCCAGGTTCTTCGCGACCACGAAAGCCGTGGACAGCGCGGCCTCGGAGGTGCTCGGCGTCTTGACGATCTCGATCAGCGGCATGACGGCGACCGGGTTGAAGAAGTGGAACCCGACCAGGCGCTCCGGGTGAGCGAGCGTCGCGCCGATCTCCTCGACCGAGAGCGAGGAGGTGTTCGTGGCGAGGATGGTGTCCTCCGCCACGATCTTCTCGATCTCGCCGAAGACCTGCTGCTTGACGCCGACCTCTTCGAAGACCGCCTCGATCACGAAGTCGCAGTCGGCGTACAGGCTCTTGTCGGTCGTGCCCGTGACCAGCGCGCGCAGCTTGTTGGCGGTGTCGGCGTCGAGGCGCCCCTTGCCCTCCAGCTTCCCGATCTCGTCGTGGATGTACGCCACGCCCTTGTCGACCCGCGCCTGATCGAGGTCGGTGATGAGGACGGGGACCTGGAGCTTGCGCACGAAGAGCAGCGCGAACTGGCTCGCCATGAGTCCGGCGCCGATGATGCCGACCTTGGTGACCTTCTTCGCGAGCGCCTTGTCGGGCGCGCCGACCGGGCGCTTGGCCCGCTTCTGCACGAGATCGAAGGCGTACATCGAGGCGGCGAACTGATCGCCGGTCACGAGCTCGGCCAGTGCCTCGTCCTCGCGGGCGAAGCCCTCGGCCTTGGTGCCGCTCTTGGCCTTGTCGAGCAGGTCGAGCGCCGCGTACGGCGACTTCGGCACGGTGCCGATCTTCGACTCGAGCATGCCGCGCGCCATCTTGATCGCGATCGGCCACTTGGTGAGCCGCTCGATCTTGCCCGGCTCGTTCTTGCGCTCCACCTTCTTGCCGCCGAGGACCGCGTCGGCCCAGGTCAGCGAGTTCTCGAGGTAGTTCGCGGCGGGGAAGATCGCGTCGAAGATGCCCAGGTCGAACGCCTGCTGCGGCTTCAGCATGCGGTTCTGCTTGAGCGGGTTCGAGATGACGACCTCGAGCGCGTTCTCGATGCCGATGAGGTTCGGCAGCAGGTAGGCGCCGCCCCAGCCGGGGATGATGCCGAGGAACACCTCGGGGAGCGCCACGGCAGCGGCCGAGGCGTCGACGGTGCGGTAGCTGGAGTTCAGCGCGATCTCCAGCCCTCCACCGAGCGCCAGACCGTTCACGAACGCGAACGACGGCACGCCGAGCTCACCGAGCTTGCCGAGCACCCGGTGCCCGAGCTGCGCGATGAGGCGGGCGTTGTCGCGCGAGCCGACCTTGCTGATGTCGGACAGGTCGGCGCCGGCGGCCAGGATGTACTGCTTGCCCGTGATGCCGACGGCCTGGATCTCCCCGGACGCCGCCCGTGCCTTCAGCGCGTCCAGCGTCTCGCCGAGTTCGGTGAGCGTGGCCGGCCCGAGCGTGTTCGGGCGCGTGTGGTCGCGGCCGTTGTCGAGGGTGATGAGGGCGAGGACCTTGCCGGAGGGGAGGCGGATGTCGCGCACGGGGGAGTGCGTGATCACCTCGCCCTCCGTCAGCGCCTGGATGGGCGAGAAGTCGACGTCGTCGTAGCTCACTTCTTCTTCTTTCCGTCGTAGTGCGGGTTCTCCCAGATGACCGAGCCGCCCTGACCGAGGCCGACGCACATCGCGGTCAGGCCGTAGCGGACGTCGGGACGCTCGGCGAACTGTGCGGCGAGCTGGATCATCAGTCGGACGCCGGAGGCCGCGAGGGGGTGTCCGAGCGCGATCGCCCCGCCCCACTGGTTGACGCGGGGGTCGTCGTCGGCGATGCCGAAGTGGTCGAGGAGCGAGATCACCTGGATCGCGAACGCCTCATTCAGCTCGAACAGCCCGATGTCGGAGATGTCGAGTCCGGCCTTCTTGAGCGCCTTCTCCGTGGACGGGATCGGTCCGATGCCCATGATCTCCGGCTGCACGCCCGCGAAGGCGAACGACACCATGCGCATCTTCGGCGCGAGACCGAGCTCCTTCACCGCACGCCCACCGGCGAGCAGCGACATGGTCGCGCCGTCGGTCAGCGGCGAGGACGTGCCCGCCGTGACGCGTCCGTGCGGACGGAACGGCGTCTTGAGTCCGGCGAGGTCCTCCATCGTGGTCTGCGGGCGACGGCCCTCGTCCTCGGTGGCCAGACCCCACGCGCCGTCGGCGCCCTTGATCGCGACGGGAACCAGGTCGGGCTGGATCTTGCCGGCGTCGTACGCCGCCTGCACCTTGTGCTGGCTCAGCATGCCGAAGCGGTCGGAGCGCTCCTTGGTGAGGTGCGGGAACCGGTCGAAGATGCGCTCCGCCGTGACACCCATGTTGAGCGCGCCAGGGTCGACCATCTTCTCGGCGACGAAGCGCGGGTTGGGGTCGGCGTTGGAGCCGATCGGGTGGTGGCCCATGTGCTCGACGCCACCCGCGAGGGCGAGGTCGTACATGCCGACGCCGATCGACGCGCCCATCGTGGTGACGCTGGTCATCGCGCCCGCGCACATGCGCTCCACCGCGAGTCCGGGCACCGTCTGGGGGAGACCGGCCAGGATCGCGACGGACCGGCCGAGCGTGAGCCCCTGGTCACCGGTCTGGCTGGTCGCCGCGATGGCGACATCGTCGATGCGGTCGGCCGGCACGGCGGCGTTGCGCTCCATCAGCCCGATGGTCGCCTTGACGGCGAGGTCATCCGCGCGGGTGTTCCAGTACATGCCTTTTTCGCCGGCGCGCCCGAACGGGGTGCGCACGCCATCGACGAAGAAGACGTCCGAGATCTCGGCCACTCTGCCTCCAGGTTTCTTGGGGTTGACCTCAGTCTAGGAAGCCGTGAAAACCGGGAGGAATCGGTTGGATCGAACCTACGAAGCGGTCGGGGAGGTGGTGTCGGGCGCTTGCGCCGCCTCTACAAAGGCGTCCGCGATCTTCTGTGCGGTCTGTTCAATCTGCCAGGGACGCGCACCGAGCGCGGCGAGGGCGTCGCCGATCTCCGCCGCAGTGGTGCCGGGGGAGTCCCAGCACACGCGGCGCAGGTAGTCGGGCGTGAGGAGATTCTCGGTGGGCATGCCCAGCTCCTCCGCCACCGCCTCGACCGCGGGGCGTGCGGCCTTCAACCGTGCGTCCGCCTCGGGGTTCCGATCGGACCAGGCGCGCGGCGGGGGAAGGGTGTCGCTGGGGACGCGCTCGCGCGGCAGCTGCTCGGCCGCGCGACCGTCGACGATGGCCTGCCACCAGCGGTCGAGCTGGGTGCGGCTCGCGCGACCCTGGAACTCCTTGATGCCGGCCAGCGCCTGCTTCGACGCGGGGTTGGCGAGCACGGCCGCCACGAGCGAGCGGTCGGGGACGAGCCGGCCGGGGGAGATGTCCTGCTGCTGCGCGTACATCTCCCGCGCCTCCCACAGGGCGCGGGCGACGGCGAGGTTACGGGCGCCGCGCACCTGGTGCAACCCGCTGAGGCGCCGCCACGGATCTTCGCGCGGGGCCTTGGGCGTGCGCGCCAGCGTGGCCGCGAACTCCTGGGCGGCGAAGTCGGTCTTGCCCTGCTCCTCGAGCTCGGCGACCAGGGCGTCGCGCACGTCCACCAGGTGCAGCACGTCGAGCGCGGCGTACTCGAGCCAGGCGGCGGGGAGCGGACGGGTCGACCAGTCAGCCGCCGAGTGCTCCTTCTTCAGCGTGATGCCCAGTGTGTCCTCCACCACCGCCGCGAGCCCGACGCGGTCGTGACCGAGCAGCCGCGCCGCCAGCTCCGTGTCGAAGATCGTGCGCGGCTCGAGGTGCAGCTCCCGCAGCGACGGCAGGTCCTGACTCGCGGCGTGCAGCACCCACTCCACATCGCCGATCGCGGTCTGCAGTGCGCCCATGTCACCGATCGCCGGAGGATCGAACAGGAAGACGCCGCTGTCGCGACGGAACACCTGCACCAGGTAGGCCCGCTGCGAGTAGCGGAAACCGGACGCCCGCTCGACGTCGACCGCCACGGGGCCTGAGCCCGCCACGAGCGCCGCGCACGCCGCCAGGAACTCCTCGGTGTCGGAGATCACGGAGTATTCAGTCACGTACAGCCTTTCGCGCGCCGATCACGGCGATGCCCTCGGAGCCCGGCGGAAGTCCCGCCAGCATGCCGACCAGCTCGGCCCACGCTTCGACGTGCGGTCGGAAGGGGCCATCCGGTGTCCAGGACGCCCGCAATTCTATCTGTGCCCCGTCGCCCTCGTCGGCCAGGCCGCCGAAACCCTTGGACAGCGTCTTGGTCGAGGTGCCCGACGGCGCGCGATAGACCGCGCCGCGCGAGTCGAGCGCGTCCACCAGCCACGACCACGTCACGTCGGCCAGCAGCGGGTCGGTGCCGATCTCCGTCTCCAGCGGCGCCTGCGCGAAGATCACGATGCGCCAGGCGCCGCCCCAGGCATCCGGCTCGTCGGGATCGTGGAGCAGGATGAACCGGCCGGTGCCGTACACGGAGTCGCCGTCCTCGCCGGGCCGCACATCGGCGGAGAGCGCGATCGCGAACGGGGCGAGGCCCTGCGGCGTCGGGATCTCGCGCACCGTGATGTCATCGCGGAACGCGGTCTCACGCAGTTCGGCGACGGCGCTGTCGAAGGGCGTCCCGGCCTCGGGATGTGCGGTCACGGCAACAGGCTAGAGTCGGAAGGCGATGAAGAGTCTCAGGCACGCCGCCCAGTTCATTGTCCCCGCACTCCTCGCGCTGGGAGCCGCCGCCGGATTCCTGGTGCTCGCCGTCGCGCGACGCGTGGTCACCCCGATGCGCAAGGTGCCAGACACGGAGATCCTCGCGATCGACACCGGTGCGCAGACCATCGAGCTCGGTCGCACTCTCGACACCGAGCTGCCGGGGCGCTACGGGCTCTTCACCACGGGGACCTACGGCTACGTGAAGCTGGGGGCCGTGCTGAGCGCGGACAGCACGACGGTGCGTCGCAAGCTGCTCACCAAGATCGAGCCGGGCGCCAGCGTCGACCGCGGCGCCTCCTTCAGCGGTTCCTACTACACCTCTCCCAGCGAGCTGCACCTGCGGTGGGAGAACGTGCTGATCGGCTCGCCCGCCGGGCCGTGCCCCGCCTGGTTCTTCCCGGCGTCGTCCTCCACCTGGGTGATCCAGGTGCACGGCCGCGGCACGACCAGGTCGGAGTGCCTCCGCGCGGTGCCCGTGCTGCACGCCGCCGGGCTGCCGAACCTCGTGGTGTCGTACCGCAACGACGGCGAGGCACCGCGCACGCGGGCCGGCGCCTACGCCCTCGGGGCGTCCGAGTGGCGCGACGTCGACGCCGCCATCGCCTACGCGCTGCGCCACGGCGCCGAGCGTGTCGTGCTGATGGGCTGGTCCATGGGCGGCGCGGTGTCGCTGCAGGCCTCCGTGAGCTCGGGCAACCGGCACCGGATCGCCGGCGTCATCCTCGAGTCCCCGGTGGTCGACTGGCGCACGGTGCTGCGCTTCCAGGCGAAGCTCCTCCGCGTCCGGCCCCCGCTGCCCGACCTGGCGATGAGCGCCCTGCAACTGCCGCTCACGGCGCGGTTGAGCGGCGCCGACGAGCCGATCCTGTTCGACCGGCTCGACATGGTCGCGCGCGCCGACGAGCTCGCCGCACCGATCCTGATCCTGCACAGCGACGACGACGGCTTCGTGCCCGTCGACGCGTCACGGGCGTTGCAGGAGGCGCGACCCGATCTGGTCACCATGCCGCGGTTCACCGTCGCCCGCCACACGAAGCTGTGGAACTACGACGAGCGGGGCTGGGCCACCGCGATCACGTCGTGGCTGGCGGACCAGGGTCTCAGCGCTTCTGCCTGACCTGGTTCTTGGCGCGCATGAGCATTCCCGTCATCCCGCCGATGCGCAGCGGCGACACCGCTCTCGTGAGCCCGATCGACTGCGGGTAGTCCTCGGGGATCGCCAGCACCTGGTCGGACGTGAGGCCCGTGATGCCCTGCACGAGGATGCTCGCGAAGCCGCGCGTGGTCGGCGCCTCCTCCGGTGCGGTCGCGTGCATCGTCACGATGTCGTCGTTCACCTCGACGTAGATGTACACGGGCGACTGGCACTCGGCGACGCGCTCGCACATCTCGGGGTGGTTCGCGACCTCCTCAGACACCGGAGGCAGCTCGTCGGCGAACTCGAGGAGGAGCAGGAGGCGGTCGGCCTCGGGAGTCTCCAGGAACCCGTCGCGGATCTCGGCGAGGGTGTCGGGCAGGTCGGTGGCGCTCATCCCCGCCATTGTCCCACGGTCAGACCGTGCCGGGCTCGGCTCCCGTGACGATCGGAACGCGCACCGCGCTGCCCCACTCGGTCCAGGATCCGTCGTAGTTGCGCACGTTCTCGAAGCCGAGGAGGTGCTTCAGCACGAACCACGTGTGGCTCGACCGCTCGCCGATCCGGCAGTAGGCCACCACGTCGTCGCCGTCCTTCAGCCCGGCGCCGTCGCGGTAGATCGCGTCGAGCTCTGCACGGCTCTTGAAGCCGCCGTCCTCCGCGACCGCCTTGGCCCACGGCACGCTCTGGGCGGTCGGGATGTGGCCGGCGCGCAGCGTGCCCTCCTCCGGGTAGGCGGGGGCGGTGGTCCGCTCGCCGCTGTACTCCTCGGGGGAGCGGACGTCGATGAGCGGGTTGCCGAGGTGGGCGAGGACGTCCTCCTTGTAGGCGCGGATCACGGAGTCGTCGCGCTCCACCACCGGGTACTCGGTGGTCGGGCGCTCGGTGACCTCGCGGGTCAGCTCGCGACCCTCCGCGATCCAGCGGTCACGGCCTCCGTCGAGCAGTCGCACGTCCTCGTGCCCGAAGAGCGAGAACACCCACAGCGCGTACGCCGCCCACCAGTTGTTCTTGTCGCCGTAGATCACGACCGTGTCGTCGCGGGCGATGCCCTTGCGGCTCAGCAGCGCCGCGAAGCCCTCGCCGTCGACGTAGTCCCTGACCACGGGGTCGTTCAGCTCCGTGTGCCAGTCGACCTTCACGGCACCGGGGATGTGGCCGGTCTCGTAGAGCAGCACATCCTCGTCCGACTCCACCACGACGAGCCCGGGAGTGCCGAGCCGCTCTGCCAGCCACTGCGTCGTCACGAGCCGTCCGGGCTCGGCATACTCGGCGAACTTGGAGGAGGAGGAGTCGAACTCGATGGCCATGGGGTCTCCGTAGCGGGTGAGCGGGCGAGCGGTCGGGCAAGACGGCGTAGTGTTGATCCGTCTCTTCCGACGATAGATGCTCCCCGTGCCCCCGGCACCGGATCCGTAAGACTTCGACACAGGCCGCCGCCTGATTCAGGACCGTGATGACCGACCCGACCACCCGCACCGGCACCGTGCACCTCACCGACCGCACGCCCACCGTCACCGGGCCCGAGATGCTCGCGAGCCTGGTGCCGCCGCCCCAGTTCGACGAGGCCACGTTCGACAGCTACCGCGCCGACCCCGCGTATCCCTCGCAGGAGGAGGCGAAGCAGACGCTGCTGCGCTTCTCGGGCCGCGGCGCCCCGGTCAAGCGCGGGGGACTGTTCAGCAGGGCGAAGAAGGAGCCGGAGCTCAAGCCGGGCGTCTACCTCGACGGTGGCTTCGGCGTCGGCAAGACGCACCTGCTCGCGTCGATCTACCACGCGATGCCCGCCCGCCGGAAGTACTTCGGGTCGTTCATCGAGTACACGGCGCTCGTCGGGGCCCTCGGCTACAAGAACACGGTCGACCTGCTCAAGGGCGCCGATCTGCTGTGCATCGACGAGTTCGAGCTCGACGACCCGGGCGACACCATGGTCATGACGCGGCTGCTGGGCGAGCTGGTGCCCACCGGGACCAAGCTCGCCGCGACGTCGAACACGCCGCCGAACGCGCTGGGGGAGGGGCGCTTCGCCGCGCAGGACTTCCTGCGCGAGATCCACGCGATGTCCGACAGCTTCCAGACGCTGCGCATCGACGGCGTGGACTTCCGTCAGCGGGCGATCGACGGCCACGCGGTCGTCCGGGATGATGCGGCCTACGCGGCAGCGATCGACGGGGCCGAGGGGCCCGCGTCCGACGACGCGTTCGACGACCTGATCCGGCACCTCGCCCAGGTGCACCCCTCGCGGTACATCCGCCTCATCGACGGCCTCGCGCTGGTGGGCCTCCGCGGCGTGCGCCAGCTGACGGATCAGTCCGAGGCGCTGCGCTTCGTGGCGTTCGTCGACCGGGTGTACGACGCGCAGCTCCCCATCGTCGCGACCGGCCTGGGTCTGGACGCGGTGTTCTCCGACGAGATGCTCGCCGGCGGATATCGCAAGAAGTACCTGCGCGCCATCTCCCGCCTCAACGCCCTCACGCATTCTGCGCAAGCCCGAAGGGCCGCGTAACGCGATGTTCACACCGGAGCGCACGCTGTAACAGCGGGGAAACAAACCTCACGCATGGGCGAAACCGTGCGTGGTCACACTGAAGCTCTCAATTACTTCGGATGTGAGGTTTTCCTTATGGATGCTCCCGGCAACATCTCGTGGGCGATCACCGCGACGGCGCTCGTTCTGCTCATGACGCCCGGCGTCGCCTTCTTCTACGGCGGTCTCGTCAAGGCGAAGAGCGTCGTCAGCATGATGATGATGAGCTTCGGCTCCATCGGACTCGTCGCCGTGCTGTGGATTCTCTTCGGCTTCTCGATGAGCGCCGTCGACAGCCCGACCGCGTTCGCGGGCAACCCGTTCGCCGACTTCGGCCTGTCCAACCTGGCATCGGGCGAGGGATCGAACGTCGCGCTCCTGGGCGTCGCCTACGGTGCCACGTTCGCGATCATCACCGTCGCCCTGATCTCCGGCGCCATCGCCGACCGCGCCAAGTTCGGCAGCTGGCTGATCTTCGCTGGCGTGTTCGCCACGGTCGGCTACTTCCCGGTGGCGGCGTGGGTCTGGGGCGGCGGCTGGATCATGAACCTCGGCACGACGCTGTTCGGGGAGGACAGCGGCATCGGCGTGATCGACTACGCCGGTGGGACCGCGGTGCACATCAACGCCGGTGCGGCGGCTCTGGCGCTCGCGCTCGTGCTCGGCAAGCGGATCGGCTTCCAGAAGGGCATCCTCAAGCCGCACAACGTGCCGCTGACGCTGCTGGGCGCCGCGCTGCTGTGGTTCGGGTGGTTCGGCTTCAACGCCGGTGCCGAGTGGCTCGCGGAGGACATGGGCGGCGTCGGGCTCATCGGCCTGAACACGCTCGGTGCGACGGCGGCGGCGATCCTCGGCTGGATCCTGATCGAGCGCATCAAGGACGGCAAGGCGACCTCGGTCGGCGCCGCCTCGGGTGCCGTGGCGGGTCTGGTCGCGATCACCCCGGCCTGCGCCAACCTCACGCCCGGCTGGTCGCTGCTGCTGGGCGCGGTCGCCGGTGTGGTGTGCGCCCTGGCCGTCGAGCTGAAGTTCCGCCTGGGCTTCGACGACTCGCTCGACGTCGTGGGCATCCACCTCGTCGGCGGCCTCATCGGCACCGTGTACCTCGGCTTCTTCGCCACCGGCACCGGCCTGTTCGTGGGCGGCGACGCCCGTCAGCTCGCGGTCCAGGTGATCGCCGCGCTCGGTGTGCTGATCTACTCCTTCGTGGTGGCCTTCGTGATCGGCTTCGCGATCCAGAAGACGATCGGCTTCCGTATCACGAGCGAGGACGAGATCGCCGGCGTCGACCAGGTCGTCCACGGCGAGGAGGGCTACGCGCTCGCGGACGCGTGATCGCGGTTAGGGTGACCGTGTGGGCAAGACCAACGGCATCCTGACGACACTCGCGGAGATCCTGCTCAAGGCGGTGAACTCCGGTCGGGCGTCTCGGACCACCTCCGGTCCGAGGCGCCCGACCGCGCGTCTGCGCACACCTGAGGAGCAGGCCGCCCGCCACGGCTCACCGCGACAGGCGGACACGCTCGATGCCGGGCGGACCGCCGGGACCGAGACGATCAGGATCGACCCCGCGCGGATCCGCGCGCTCCGCGTCGCCTACGCCCCGGCACGGGACGGGGCCCCCGACGCCGGCGAGGTCGTGTGGACGTGGGTGCCGTACGAGGAGGGGGACGGGCGGGGGAAGGACCGGCCGGTGCTCGTGATCGGGCGGCAGTCCGACGACCGTGTGTACGCCGTGCGGATGACCAGCCGTCCGCATGACGGCGACCGCGACTACCTCTCGATCGGCTCCGGCGCCTGGGACGCCCAGGGTCGCGAGTCGTGGGTGGACATCGAGCAGTTGTACAGCGTGCACGAGCGCGGGTTGCGGAGGGAGGCGGCTGCGCTCGACCGCCAGCGCTACGCCAGGGTCGCCTCGGCCCTGGCCGCCCGCTACGGGTGGGCGCGGGCCTGACGCGCGCGCACCGATCCGCGGCATCCAATCCGATCGGGCGATGGCTGCGAACCCTTGGTGAGTCGCGCACAGCGGCGCCACACAAGGAGGAATCATGCGTTTCATCCCCACCAAGGTCCACGGAATCCTCGACTACGTCGTCGGGATCGCCCTGATCGCCGCGCCCTGGCTGTTCGGCTTCGCGAGTGTCGGCGGTGCCGCCGTCGTCATCCCGATCGTCCTCGGCGTCGGGCTCATCGTCTACAGCCTGTTCACGAAGTACGAATGGGGTCCGTTCGGGCTCATCCCGATGCCCGTGCACCTGGTGTTCGACATCGTCGCGAGCCTGTTCCTGGCGCTCTCGCCGTGGCTGTTCGGTTTCGCCGACCAGCCCCTGAACGTCTGGCTTCCGCACGTGGTCGTGGGCGCGGCCGTGATCGTGGTCGTGCTGTTCTCGCAGCCGCAGCCGCAGACCACCCGGGGGCGCGCAGCGACCGCGTGACATCCCCGCGGAACGGCGGCGGGTGGTCAGCCAGACAGCGGCCGCCCGCCGTCTCCGTGCGCGCGGGACGCCGGTCAGCTCGCCGGCCGGTACCGGGTGACGACGGCGCCCGAGCGCAGCTCCCGGCGGTCCACGAGCTCGAGGCGCAGCTGCCCCGTGAGCCCGCCGAGCAGCGGGGGCCCGTGTCCGGCGACGACCGGGTGCACCAGGAACTCGTACTCGTCGATGAGGCCGTGCTGGGCGAGGGCGACGGGAAGAGTCACGCCGCCCACGGACAAGCGTGCGTGCTCGGTCTTGAGCCGTGCGACCTGCCGGACGAGGTCGCCGCGGAGCAGTTCGGCGTTCCAGTCGACCGCGTCGAGGCCGCTCGAGACCACGTACTTTCGGGCGCGGTCGATGGCCGTGGCGAACGGCACCTCCCACGGGCGCATCCACTCCGGCCACGTGCCGGAGGCGGGGCGGCGCCACGCGGACTCCATGAGCTCGTACGTCACCCGGCCGAACAGCATGGCGTCGGCCTCACGCACCTGCGCGGTCCAGTAGCGCATCGACTCCTCGTCGGGCGGCAGCCCGGCCTCGTGGTGGCACGAGCCGTCGAGCGTCACGTTGATCGAGTAGCGCAGCGTCCCCATGGCTTCTCCGTCCGCGGTCAGGCGTCTTCGTCGTCGTCCGCGGCGTGCTCGGCGACCTGCTCGGTGTCGACCTGCGCGGGCGGCAGATCCTGCAGGAACTCCCGGTCGGTGTTCGGGTCGCCGCTGCCGTCGCCCGCGAGGGGGTCCTGAGCGCTCAGGTCGTCGGCGGGGGTGTTCTCTCGTCCGGTCATGTCGGCTCCTCTCGTGCACGGGTCGCCGGTCGCGTCCCGCTGTCGGCATGCTCTCGCGATCGCCGCCCGGCGACCAGGCCCTGGTGCGGGAGCCGAGGCGGTGGTACGGGATCAGGCGCGGAGTGCCGTGCTCAGCCAGCGTGCGTAGAGCAGCCACGGCTCGCCCGCGTCGCGCAGCCCGGCGATGTGTGCGCGCACGCGAGGGGTGAGCGTGAACCACTCTCCGCCCTCGCGTTCCGCGGCGAACTCGCGGTGGCGCTGCTGCTCGAGGGCACGCCCGCCCTGCTCGAAGGCCAGCAGCTCGTGGTGCCGGATGCTCGCCAGGCGCTGCCGTGGCCGGCGGCTGGTGCCGATCTTGACCCGCTCGTCGAAGCGGAGGTAGTAGACGACGTCGATGCGGGGGAACGGGAGGTCGGGGTCAGGCGCATCACCGTAGCGCCATCCGCAGGCCGCGCAATGCAGGGCCCCGTCGATGCGGACTCCCGTGGGGTGACCGCAGAGGCCGCACGGGGAGGGGAGGGGACCGGGGGTGGGCACAGCGGCATCCTACGGAGGGTGGCCGACACGCGGTCCACGGTCGCCCTCGCGCGCACCGACCGAGAACGAACGCTCCTGCCATCACCGAGCGTTCATGTCAAGCACGGCGCCCGGCGCGGCCGGAGTTGCCACACTCGCGATATGGCCTTCATCGGATTCCACGCGTCACACGAGCAGATCCCCCCGAGCGCGCTTCTCGACGCCGTCGTCGCCGCGGAAGCCGCAGGGTTCGACGGCGCGATGTGCTCCGACCATCTCGCGCCGTGGCTGCCGGAGCA
Source organism: Microbacterium sp. PF5 (assembly GCF_004794315.1). NCBI lineage: Bacteria > Bacillati > Actinomycetota > Actinomycetes > Micrococcales > Microbacteriaceae > Microbacterium > Microbacterium sp. PF5. The sequence goes on from NZ_SSDQ01000138.1 coordinate 44,112, forward strand.
GGGCGAGTCGGGATTCGCACTGAGCTGGATCGCGGCGGCGCTGGCACGCACGAGCTTCTCGATCGGGATGGTGAACGCGCCGGGACAGCGGTATCACCCGGTGGTGATGGCGCAGGCGTTCGCGACGCTGGAGGAGATGTTCCCCTGGCGGTTCTGGGCGGCGCTGGGCAGCGGGGAGGCGATGAACGAGCACGTCACGGGCGACCCGTGGCCGAGCAAGGAGGTCCGCAACCGGCGGCTGCGGGAGAGCGTCGACGTGATCCGCCGGCTGCTGGACGGCGAGGAGGTCACGCACGACGGGCTCGTGCGCGTCCATCGGGCGCGGGTGTGGAGCCGTCCCACGCAGCCGCCGCCCCTGCTTGCAACCGCGGTGAGCGCGGAGACGGCGCGGTGGGCGGCATCGTGGGCTCAGGGCCTGGCGACCGTGGCGCAGGAGCCCGCCGCGCTCGCCCGCGTGGTGGACGCGTACCGGTCGGCGGGCGGAGAGGGGCCGTGCATCCTGCAGGTGCACGTCAGCTGGGCCGATACCGACGCCGAGGCGCTCGACCTCGCCCGCACGCAGTGGCGACAGGGCGTGCTGACGCCGCCGCTCGCGTGGAACATCGAGCAGCCGGAGGACTTCGACGCCGCGGTGGGCGCGGTCGACGAGAAGGCGCTGCGGTCGGCGGTACTGGTCGAGCACGATCCCGTGGCGCTCGCGGAGCGGGTCGCCGCACTCGCCCGGATCGGCTTCGACCGCGTGTACCTCCACCACGTCGGACAGGAGCAGTCCGGCTTTCTGGCAGTCGCGGCCGATGCGGTGCTGCCCCGGATGAAGGAGCTGCTGTGAAGATCACCGACACGAGCGACCTCTGGTGGAAGACCGCCGTCGTCTACTGCCTCGACGTGGAGACGTTCCTCGACACGAGCGGCGACGGCGTGGGCGACCTCCGGGGCCTCGCGCAGCGCATCGACTACCTCGCGCAGTTGGGGGTGACGTGCCTGTGGCTCATGCCGTTCTATCCCACCCCCGACCGCGACGACGGCTACGACGTGAGCGACTTCTACGGCGTCGATCCGCGCCTGGGCACCCACGGCGACCTCGTGGAGGTGATCCGCACGGCGCGCGACCGCGGCATGCGCGTGATCGTCGACCTGGTCATCAACCACACCTCCGATCGGCATCCGTGGTTCCGCGCCGCGATCCGCAGTGTGGACTCGCCGTACCGCGACTACTACGTGTGGCGAGACGACGCACCGCCGAAGGGCCAGAAGAACGCGGTGTTTCCCGGACAGGCCGACGGGATCTGGACGAAGGACGAGAAGTCGGGGCAGTGGTACCAGCACAGCTTCTACGAGCATCAGCCGGATCTGAACGTGGCCAATCCCCGCGTGCGGGACGAGATCGCGAAGGTGATCGGCTTCTGGTTGCAGCTCGGCATCTCCGGGTTCCGGGTCGACGCGGTGCCCTTCTTCCTGGAGATCCCGGCCGGAGCCGACATCCCCGACCCGCACGAACTCCTGCGGGATATGCGCCGCTTCCTCCAGCGGCGTTCGAGCGAGGCGATCCTCCTCGGCGAGGTGAACCTGCCCTACGACCAGCAGGTCGAGTACTTCGGCGGCACGGACGGCGACGAGCTCACGATGCAGTTCGACTTCGTGGCGATGCAGGCGCTGTACCTGTCGTTGGCGCGGCGCGATCCGGCGCCGCTCATCGAGGCGCTCTCCTCGCGGCCGGCGTTGGGTCCCGAGGTGCAGTGGGCGAACTTCCTGCGCAACCACGACGAGCTCACGCTCGACAAGCTCAGCGACGCCGAGCGCCAGGAGGTGTTCGAGGCGTTCGCCCCGGACGAGCGACAGCGGGTGTTCGGGCGTGGCATCACCCGCCGTCTGCCCCCGATGCTCGAGGGCGATCCCCGCCGGATCCGCATGGCGTACAGCCTGCTGTTCACGCTCCCCGGGACCCCCGTGCTGTTCTACGGGGAGGAGATCGGGATGGGGGAGAACATCGACATCGCCGGGCGGGAGTCCGTGCGCACCCCCATGCAGTGGTCGGCGGACCGGAACGGCGGGTTCTCGGACGCCGCCCCGTCCCGACTGGTGTCGAAGCCACCCGCAGACGGCTACGCGCCCGAGCACGTGAACGTCGCCGCGCAGCTGGAGGACCGCGGTTCGCTGCTGCACTTCCTCCGCGAGCTCACCTCGCGGTACCGGGTGTCTCCGGAGCTGGGCTGGGGGGAGTTCGCCGTGGTCGAGCAGCCGGTGGATGCGCTCCTGGTGCACTCGCTGCGGGCCGACGTCGGCCGGATGATCGCGGTTCACAACTTCGCCGAGCGTCCAGCCACGACGCGGTTCCGCCTCACGGATGAGCCCGCGGGGACGGCGCTCGTCGACCTGTTGGAGGCGGAGCGCATCACCCTCGACGACGATGGAGCCGTGGAGCTCGAGGTGCCGGCTTACGGCTACCGCTGGCTGCGCGTATCGCGACCGGGAGACGGACGAATCCTCTGAGGGGCAGTGAGCCTGCGAAGGAGAATGTGGTGGGCGATACCGGACTCGAACCGATGACCTCTTCCGTGTGAAGGAAGCGCGCTACCAACTGCGCCAATCGCCCATACCCGCGGGGTACGTCAACCGATACTACCGGACGCTCGGAGCCTCCGATGACCACTCCGCGAGACACGCGCGAGATTCGGTCCGGGTTTGGCAGGCGGGGATTCATCGGCTAATGTTTCATGAGTGCCCGGGACAACCGGGAACGAAATGCGGATGTAGCGCAGTTGGTAGCGCACAACCTTGCCAAGGTTGGGGTCGCGAGTTCGAGTCTCGTCATCCGCTCGAGTGCAGTAGGTCTTTTCGAAGATCGGCAGCACGTGGGGTCAATCCACACGGTGGCGTGGCCGAGCGGCTAGGCACCGGCCTGCAAAGCCGTTTACACGGGTTCGAATCCCGTCGCCACCTCACCTGAAACTGAATAGCCCCAACGGGCGCGATTGGCGCAGCGGTAGCGCGCTTCCCTGACACGGAAGAGGTCACTGGTTCGATCCCAGTATCGCGCACCACCAAAAACCCCCGGGATCCCCGGGGGTTTTTCGCGTCGAGAGGACAGTCGCGACCGTCAGCCGCGGCGGAACACCTTGCGCACGAGTGACACCGTCATGACGACGGCGACCACC
>NZ_SSDQ01000139.1:0-16226 GCF_004794315.1 Microbacterium sp. PF5
CCGTGCGCGACGCGGGCCTCGACGCGCACGGTGCGTTGCGGTCGATGATCTCGGTGCTGCGCCGCGGCGGCGGCCCGCTCATGCCCACGCCGAGCTGGGCCGACCTCGACGGCATCGTGCAGGAGGCGCGGCGGTCGGGGCTGGCGGTCCGCCTCGACGCGGCGGATCTCGGCGATCTCGGCGATCTCGGCGGGGGCGGCGAGCAGGCGGTCGTGCGGGTGGTGCGGGAGGCGCTCGGCAACTGTGTGCGGCACGCGCGGGGTGCGCAGGTCGAGGTGCGGATCGCACGCTCCGGCGACGAGGCGTTGGTGCGGGTGCGGTCGCTCGGCGGGACGGCAGCGGTCGCCCCGATGCGGCACGACAGCGAGGGGTGGGGGTTGCAGATGCTGCGGGAGCGGGTGGCGGCGCTGGGGGGCGCATTCCAGGCGGGGCCCGACGGCGACGGCTGGACCGTGGAGGCGCGGCTGCCGGCGGGAGCGCGGTCGTGAGCGCCCCGACGGTGCTGCTGGCGGACGACCACGGCGCGATCCGTGCGGGGCTGCGCATCATGCTCGAGACGCACGACATCGTGGTGGCGGGCGAAGCGGCCGATGGCGAGGTGGCCGTGCGCAATGCCGCCGCCCTGCGCCCCGACGTGGTGCTGATGGATCTGCGCATGCCGGGGCGCGACGGCGTCTCGGCCACGAGGGAGATCGTCGACCGGGGTCTGGCGGACGTGCTGGTGCTCACCAGCTTCGACGAGGACGAGCTCGTGCTCGCGGCGATCCGCGCCGGGGCCGTGGGGTTCCTGCTCAAGACCGTGGATGCGCCGACGCTGGTGCAGGCGGTGCGCGGGGTCGCGGCGGGCGAGGGCGCCCTCGACCCGCGCGTGACCAGGCGTGCGCTCGCCGCGGTGGCGGAGTCCGCGGTCGACGGTCCGCCCGCCGCCGCCACCCCCGCCCTGGGCGAGCTCACCGCGCGGGAGCAGGAGGTGCTCGACGGGATCCTGCAGGGCTGGTCGAACGCGCAGCTCGCCGCCCGGCTGCGCATCTCGGTGCCCACGGTGAAGACGCACGTGTCGAACGTGCTCGCGAAGCTGGGCGCGCGCAGCCGCTCGCACGCGGCGGCACTCGTCCGGGCGCGCGGCGGCTGAGCCTCAGCTCCGGGCGGCGGTCGTGGCGGGGGTCTTCTCGTCGTCGCGCAGCGGGCGGGCGGCCCCGGAGAACAGCCCGGAGACCACGACCAGCGCGACCAGGATGAACAGCGTGTTGAGCAGGCCGATGTGCTCGCTGATCACGCCGAGCACGGGCGGGCCGCCGAGGAACGCGACGTAGCCGATCGTGGCCGCGGCGCTCACGCGGGCGGCGGCCTTGGCCGGGTCGTCGGCCGCGGCCGACATGCCGAGCGGGAACCCGAGCGAGGCGCCGACACCCCAGAGCGCGGCGCCGAGCAGCACGAGCGGCAGCGTCGGCGCGAGGATGAACAGCAGGATGCCGCTGGCGGCCGTCGCGGCGAGGATGCGCAGCACCAGCACCCGGCCGAAGCGGTCGACCAGGGGGCCGCCGAACAGGCGCACGACGGTCATGCCGGTCGAGAACACGGCGAGGGCGACGGCACCGGAACCCTCGGCGAGACCGTGGCCCTGCTCGGTGCCGAGGGCGATCCAGTCGTTCGCGCCGCCCTCGGCGAACGACATGCCGAGCATGACGGTGCCGAGCAGGTAGGTGCGCGGTTCGCGCCACGCCTCCAGCGCGGTGTGCAGGCGCTGGCGGAACGGCGGCTTCTCGTGCTCCTCCGGGTCGAGGGCCGCCTCTCGCACCGGCACCTGGAAGAAGCAGATCACCGCGATCACGGCGATCAAGACCCCGACGGAGATCGCGTGCGTGCCGACGTCGATGCGAAGGTGCGCCGCGAGCGCACCGATACCGGCGCCCAGGACGGTGCCGAAGCTGAAGAACGCGTGGAAGACGGGAAGGATCGTGCGGCCCATCTGCTGTTCGATCGCGGTGGCCTCGACGTTCATCATCACGTCGACGCAGCCGTTGCCGAAGCCGAACAGCACCATGCCGACCAGCACCAGGGGGACAGAGGCGAACACGGTGGCTCCGAGTCCGACGAGCGCGATGCCGGCGGCGAACGTGAGCATCGACAGGAGCATGCCGCGACCCGCACCCGTACGCGCCATGACCGCGGGGCTCGTGGAGATGCCGAGGATGGAGGCGATGCCCATGCCGAGCAGGATCAGTCCGACCTGCGCGTTGTCGAGACCGAGGGCCTCCTTGATACCCGGCACGCGCGATGCCCAGGTCGCGATCGAGAGGCCGCTGGCCAGGAAGATGGCGAAGATCGCGGTGCGCCAGCGCACGAACTGCGAGCGGGTGAGGGCGGTGTCCATGACCCACAGCCTATATCGAATCGATTCGACGCCGGAGTGCAGATCCCGGCTATCCTCGGAGTATGAGCAGCAGGGAGACCCCGCGCCGACCCACGATCGCGGATGTCGCGCGCGAGGCGGGGGTCGCGACCTCCACCGCGTCCGTGGTCTTCAGCGGCAAGGCCAAGGTCGCCCCCGCCACGCGCGACCGCGTTCTCGCCGCGGCGACCGAGCTCGGCTACACCGGACCCGACCCCCGCGCCGCCTCGCTCCGTCGCGGCCGCAGCGGCATCGTCGCGGTCGTGCTGGAGGGCCACCTGCGGGCCGCGTTCCTCGACCCGGTGACGACCGCGATGATGGACGGCCTCACCGATGGACTCGCCGACCTCAGCGCCGGGATCCTGCTGATGCGCGACGAGCCGGGCGAGGACGGGTCCGCGATCGCGAGCGCCCCGGTCGACGCGGTCGTGCTGATCGGGTGCTCCGGGCGCACGCGGGCCTCACTCGAGATCGTGCGGGGGCGCGGCCTCCCCGTGGTGGTGATCGAGGGCGACGCCGGGCTCGACGTGCCGCGCATCACGCTCGACAACGTGGCCGCCTCCGCCGACGTCGCCCGGCACGTCCGCGACCTCGGGCACCGCGACGTCGCACTGGTCACGCTCGCGCTCGACGCCGACCGCGAGCGCACCCTCATCACGCCGGAGCGACTCGCCACCGCGACCGTCGACGTCACGGTCGACCGGCTCCGGGGCATGCGCGAGATCTTCCCCGACGCCCCGGCGATCTCCGCGTCGGGCAGCCTGATCGACGAGGGCATCCTGGTGGGCCGCATGCTGCTGTCCGACCCGGAGAAGCGTCCGACGGCCGTGCTCGCGCAGAGCGACCTGCTCGCGGTCGGCGTGATCCGCGCGGCGGAGGAGCTCGGGCTGCGCGTGCCGGAGGACCTGTCGGTGGCGGGGTTCGACGGCATCGCGCTGGACGGCCTGGGCGACCTCACGCTCACCACGAGCGTGCAGCCCGCGGTCGAGAAGGGTCGCGCGGCGGGGGAGCAGGTGGCGCGCATGCTCCGCGGGGAGCCGGGCGAGACGCAGGACCTCTCGTGCCGCTTCCGCGCGGGCACCACGACCGCGCCGCCCCCCGCGCGCTGAGCCGCCTGCCCTCAGGAATGCGCGGGACCGAGGCGCAGCGCCGTCTCGCCGAAGTCCAGGATGCGGTACCGCCCGCACTCGATCGTCGCCACCGGTTCGATCCCGGCGGGCAGCTGCCACGGCACGGTCTGCGCGTCCTCCACCAGGAACGACACCTCCCCCGCCGCGAAGTCCCGCCGGTCGACCAGCCAGGCGTAGCCGTTCAGCGCGTGGTCGACCTGCACCAGGCGTGACGGGTCGTCGAGGTGCAGCTTGGGCAGCCGTACGGTCCAGAACTGCCCGGCACCCGTGCGCCCCGATGCGTCGACCCAGTCGGTGACGCACGTCAGGTCGGCGTCGGGTGCCTGCGCGGCGGCCGCCAGTCGCGGCACGCTCAGTCCGGCGGCGAGGAGCAGCAGGGCACCCAGCGCCGCGACCGCACCGCGCACGAGCCGGGACGACGGCAGCACGGCGCGCGGATCGGCGACCAGGGCCAGGACCGGCGCGAACGCCAGCGGCTGGAGGTATCGCGCGGCCTGGGTGCCGAGCGCCACCGCCCCGAGCAGCACCAGGGCGGGAGCAACCCACGCGACCGCGGCGACGAGCCGCGCGCCGGGCGCCGATGCCCGCCGCATGCGCACCACCGCGAGGGCGAGGAGGGCGGCGACCACGACTAGCGCGAGCACCCCCAGCGGCGTCGAGAGCCGGGCCGCGAACAGCCCGGCGTACAGCTCGAGGGACTCCCGCCACCGCCACGGCTGCACGTAACCGGCGCCCGTGTTCGCGATCCATGCCGAGAACGGAATGCGACAGAGGGAGCCGAGCAGCGTGCCGCCGAGCAGGGCCGCGCCGAGCAGCAGCGCGGGCCGCCGGCTCCGGACGGAGAACCCGAGCACGACCAGCACGGCCAGCAGCGGCACCGTGGCCCAGGCCGCGAACAGCGGATTGGTCAGCGTGGACACGGCGGCCGTCGCGCCGAGCGCCCAGAGCAGCACGACCCCGCCGCCCGGGCGGTCGAGGAAGCGCCGGGCCAGACCGACCGCGGCGACCGCTCCGATCGTGGTCGCGGCGTAGTAGGTGGTCGTGAGCGAGAGCGACGCGAGCTCGAGGGCATCGCGCGACGGAGACGCCTCGGTGACCACGAGAAGCGCGAACACCCCGAGCGCCGCGAGCGACCACGCGACCGGGGCGGCACCCGCGCGGCGACGACCGGCGACGAGCCGCGCCACGCCGTAGAACCCGAGCAGGTTGACCACCGCGTTCACCGCGAGCAGGCCATCGACGTCGAGCGGCAGCAGCGCGCCGAGGGCGACGTGCACGGCGGACTCCGGAAGGAACAGCACGCTCGACAGCGCCCACTCGCCGACCCCGCCGCCGTCGAGGACCGCGCGCGAGATCAGTCCCACGACCAGGGAATCCCCGTCACGGAAGAGCAGCGAGGAGCGGGGCGATGCGGCGAGCTGACCCGCCGCGACGAGGGCGATCGCGAGGGCCGTGAGCCACCCCGCCAGCTCCCTCCGTGCGCCCCCGTGCATGCGAACACTCTGGCACGTCGCGCAGACCCGCGAACCGCCCGGACCCATCATCCCGGTAAACTGGACGGACACCGCCCGCCTGAGCCGCAAGGCCGACGAGCCCCGAGGAGCCGCGTATATGCTGATGCTCCTCGCCGTGTTCCTCCTCGGGTCGCTGCTGTTGCCCGTTCTGGTGCGCTGGCTGGGAGCACAGGCTTTCGCCGTCGCCGCGCTCGTCCCCGCCGCCGCGTTCGTGCACGCGCTGGTGCTCACGCCGCAGGTGCTCGACGGCCCCGTGCCGTTCGAGTCCGTGCCGTGGATCCCGCAGCTCGGGCTCTCGCTCTCCATGAACATGGACGTGCTCGGGTGGGTCCTCACCCTGATCGTGACCGGCGTCGGCGCGCTCGTGCTGCTCTACTGCCGCTGGTACTTCCACGACGACGCGGCCGGCATCGGCCAGTTCGCCGGGGTGCTGCTCGGCTTCGCCGGCGCGATGTACGGCCTCGTGCTCACCGACGACCTGGTGATGCTCGTGATGTTCTGGGAGGTGACGAGCATCCTCTCGTACCTCCTGATCGGGCACTACCGCCGCCGCGCCGCCAGCCGTCGAGCCGCGCTCCAGGCTCTGCTGGTGACGACCCTCGGCGGCCTGGTGATGTTCGTCGGCGTCGTGCTGCTCGTCGTGGACGCCGGCACGTCGAGCATCCGCGAGATCCTCGCGCTCGCCCCCACCGGGCCCCTGGTCGACGCCGCCATCGTGATGCTGCTGATCGGCGCCATCAGCAAGTCGGCGCTGTTCCCGTTCCACTTCTGGCTCCCCGGTGCGATGGCCGCCCCCACGCCGGTCAGCGCCTACCTGCACGCCGCCGCGATGGTGAAGGCCGGCATCTACCTCATCGCGCGCTTCGCCCCGATCTTCGCGCTGAGCGCCACCTGGCGACCGATCATCATCAGCCTCGGCATCCTCACCATGCTGCTCGGCGGGATCCAGGCGCTGCGCGAGACCGACCTCAAGCGCGTGCTCGCCTTCGGCACCGTCAGCCAGCTGGGGTTCTTCGCCGTCGTGGTCGGCTACGGCACGCAGGCCGCCGCCCTCGCCGGACTCGCGCTCGTGATCGGGCACGCCCTGTTCAAGTCGGCGCTGTTCCTGATCGTCGGCGTGATCGACCGGCAGCTCTCCACGCGTGACATCACCGAGCTCTCCGGGGTCGGACGGCAGGCGCCGGTCATGGCGACCGCGGCCTTCATCTCGGTCGCGTCGATGGCGGGCATCGCGCCCACCATCGGCTTCGTCGCCAAGGAGTCCACGCTCACGGCGCTCCTGGATGACGCGCAGGGCGGCTCGATCTGGGGACTCGTGTCGCTGATCGGGGTCGTCCTCGGTTCCATGCTCACCGCGGCATATGGCGTGCGCTTCCTGTGGGGAGCGTTCTGGACCAAACGCGACGACCGCGGCGACCGGCTGCCCGACACCGCGTGGCCCGACCCGCCCGTCGGCTTCCTCTCCGCGCCGATCATCCTCGCCGGGGTCACCCTCGCGGCGGGCATCGGCGCCCCCGCGCTCGACATCGCCCTGCAGCCCTACGCGCTCACCGCGAACCCCGGCCTCGACCACGAGGGCGCCGCCGTCGAAGGCCCTGGTCACCTCGCGCTCTGGCACGGGTTCGAACCAGCGCTCGGGATCTCGATCCTCACGGTCCTGCTGGGCATCGGGCTGTTCCTGCTCACGCGACGCAGCGGCTGGGACCGTCGCCCGCGCCTGCTGCCCTTCACCGCCGCCGACGCCTACTACCTCGTGATGCGCGGCATCGACCGGCTGTCCGTGCTCAGCACCACCCTCACGCAGCGCGGCTCGCTGCCCGTCTACGTCGGCACGATCTTCGTGGTGTTCGTCGCGGCCGAGGTCACCGCGCTCATCGCGAGCGACATCGACCGCTACCAGCTGTCGCTCTGGCACACCCCGGCACAGCTCGCGGTCGCGCCGATCATGGCCGTCGCGGGCGTGGTGGCGGTGCGCGCCAGGAAGCGGTACACCGGCGTCGTGCTGGCCTCGGTCACGGGTCTCGGCATGGTCGTGCTCTTCGCGACCAGCGGCGCACCCGACCTCGCGCTCACGCAGATCCTCGTCGAGACGGTCACCATGGTCACGTTCGCCCTGGTGCTGCGGCGGCTCCCCGCGCGGATGGGCGAGCACAACGCCTCGGTCAGCCGCATCCCCCGGGCGCTGCTCGGCATCGGCGTCGGCCTCACCATGGCGTTCGTCGCGATCGTGGCCACCCAGTCGCGCGTCGCCGACCCGATCTCGGAGATCTTCCCGCAGATCGCCTACGAGATCGGCCACGGCAAGAACGTGGTGAACGTGGCCCTGGTCGACCTGCGCGGCTGGGACACGATGGGCGAGCTGTCGGTGCTCGTGCTCGCGGCGACCGGTGTCGCCTCCCTCGTCTTCGTGACCCACCGCGCCGATCTGCTCGCCGCCACCAAGACCCTGCCGCGCTCCGTGCGCAAGGCCGCCCGCAGCCGTCCGCTCGTCGAGACCACCGACGGCGTGCGCTTCCAGACGTCCGAGAACCGCAGCGCCCCGCGCGCCTGGCTGGTCGGCGGACAGAAGATGAAGCCGGAGAACAGGTCGATCCTGCTCGAGGTCATCGTGCGCATCCTGTTCCACACCATCATCGTGGTGTCGATCTTCCTGCTGTTCGCGGGTCACAACCTGCCGGGCGGCGGCTTCGCCGGCGGACTCGTCGCGGGCATGGCGCTGGTGATGCGCTACATCGCCGGCGGCCGCTGGGAGCTCGGTGCCGCCGCGCCCACCGACGCCGGACGCCTGCTCGGGGCGGGCCTCATCCTCGCGGTCGGCACGGCCGTGGTGCCGCTGTTCTTCGGGATGGCCCCGCTCACCAGCACCTTCTGGGAGTGGGAGATCCCGGGCATCGGTCACATGGAGTTCGTCACCTCGACGATCTTCGACGTGGGTGTGTACCTCGTGGTGATCGGGCTCGTGCTCGACGTGCTGCGCAGCCTCGGCGCCGAGGTGGACCGGCAGTCCGCGCTCCGCCCCGGTCAGAGCACCGCGATCGACTTCACCTCACGGACAGGGGGGAACGGCTGATGGACGTCTCCCTGGCCCTCATCGCGATCATGGCCGTGCTCTTCGCGTGCGGCGTCTACGCGATGCTCGAGCGCAGCCTGACCCGGGTGCTGATCGGCTTCCTGCTGCTCGGCAACGCCACGAACCTGCTGCTGCTGATCGTGATGGGCGTGCCGGGCAACGCCCCCTTCTTCGGCACGAACGGCGACCTCAGCGATCCGCTCCCGCAGGCGCTGACCCTCACCGCCATCGTGATCACCTTCGCGGTGTCGGCGTTCCTGCTCGCCCTCATCTACCGCTCCTGGCAGCTCGGCCAGGCCGACACGGTCGAGGACGACGAGGCCGACATCGCCCTGCGCGAGCGCACCGACGCCGACGAAGACCTCATGGACGACGAGTCGGAGACCGACGACGACGAGGCGACCACCGACTTCGTCGGCGTGCAGACCGCGCCCATCACGGTGCTGCACATGCGCGACCACCCCGACATCCACGACGACGCCCCCTACGACTCGCCGTACAGCGCGCAGCGGGAGGACGAACCCGAACCCGAGGCCGACGAGGATCCAGACCACACGACAGACGGGGAGGGCAGGTCATGACCACGCTCGTCCCGCTCCTGGTCGCCCTGCCGCTGCTGGGCGCCGCGGTCACCCTCGTGTTCGGGCGCAATGCCCGGCTCCAGGTGCTCGTCACGGTCGCCACCCTCGCGATCGTCTCGGTCATCGCCGCGGTGCTGCTGGTCGTGGTCGATGCGGGATCCCCGCTCGCGGTCTCGGTCGGCGGGTGGCCGGTGCCGTTCGGCATCGTGCTCTACGTCGACCGGCTCGCCGCGCTGCTCGTGCTCGTGTCGAGCGTCGTGCTGCTCGCGGTCCTCCTCTTCTCGATCGGTCAGGGCGTCGCCGACGGCGCGGACGAGACCCCGATCTCGATCTTCAACCCCTCCTACCTGATCCTCGCGGCGGGCATCTTCAACGCCTTCATCGCGGGCGACCTGTTCAACCTCTACGTCGGCTTCGAGATTCTGCTCGTGGCGTCGTACGTGCTGATCACGCTGGGCAGCACCGAGTCGCGCATCCGCACGGGTGCGGTGTACATCGTCGTCTCGCTCGTGTCGTCGATCCTGTTCCTCGCCTCGATCGCGATGATCTACGGCGCCCTCGGCACCGTGAACATGGCGCAGATTGCCGAGCGCATGTCGGAGCTGCCGCAGGACACGCAGCTCGTGCTGCACCTGATGCTCGTGGTCGCCTTCGGCATCAAGGCCGCCATCTTCCCCGTCTCCTTCTGGCTGCCCGACTCCTACCCGACCGCGCCGGCCCCGGTCACGGCGGTGTTCGCCGGACTGCTGACGAAGGTCGGCGTGTACGCGCTGATCCGCACCGAGACGCAGCTCTTCGCCTCCAACAGCATCGACACGCTGCTGCTCATCATCGCGCTGGCGACCATGGTCGTCGGGGTGCTGGGTGCCGTGGCGCAGGCGGAGCTGAAACGGATCCTGTCGTTCACGCTCGTGAGCCACGTGGGCTACATGATCTTCGGCCTGGCGATCGCGACGCCCGCGGCGATCGGCGCCACCGTGTACTACATCGTGCACCACATCGTGGTGCAGACCACCCTCTTCCTCGCCGTGGGACTCATCGAGCGTCGGGCGGGGAGCACCTCGATCCTGCGGGTGAAGGGGCTGCTCAAGATCGCGCCCGTGATCGCGGTGCTGTACTTCATCCCCGCGATCAACCTCGGCGGTCTGCCCCCGTTCTCCGGGTTCATCGGCAAGTTCGCGCTGTTCGAGGCCGCCGCCTCCGTGGGCACGCCCCTGATGATCGTGCTGATCTTCGGCGGCATCATCACCTCGCTGCTCACGCTGTACGCGCTCATGCGAGCGTGGAACCTGGCGTTCTGGCGCGAGGAGGAGGACTCCACCGAGACCGAGGGACGCATCTCCTACCTGACGGGCGCACCCGCGGCCGACGAGCAGCAGGAGACCAGGCGCATCCCGAAGATCATGACGGTCGCCACCGCGGGCATGGTCACCGTCACGGTGGCCCTGACGATCTTCGCCGGTCCGCTGTACGCTCTGTGCGATCGCATCGGGGCTGGCCTGCTGCAGCCGGTCAACCTCGTCCAACTGGAAGACGAGGTGGAGGGATGAGGCCGGAGACGCGGCGCCTGTGGCGCGACATCGGCATGCAGCTGCCGTTCCTCGCCTGGCTGATCGTGCTGTGGATGCTGCTGTGGGCGCAGTTCACCGTGCTCTCGTTCCTGACCGGGCTCGTGGTCGCGATCTTCGTGACGCGCGTGTTCCGGCTGCCGACGGTCGAGCTGTCCGGCCGCGTGAACCTCTGGTACGCCGCGCTGTTCATCGTGCAGTTCCTCTGGGCAGTGCTGCGCGGCGCCCTGTCGGTCACGGTGCAGGTGTTCGACTTCCGCCGGCAGCCGGGCACCGCGATCGTCGCCGTGCCCCTGCGGTACGCGGACGACCTCGTCATGACGCACGTCGCGGTGGTGTCGTCGCTGATCCCCGGTTCGCTCGTGGTGGAGGCCGACCGCGACCGGCGCATCCTCTACCTGCACGTGATCGGCGTGCGCAGCAAGGAAGACGTCGAGGAGCAGCGGCAGGGGGTGCTCGGCTGGGAGAAGCGGGTCGTGCGCGCGCTGGGCGACCCGTCGCAGTACCGCCGCCTCAAGGCCGATGAGCGCGCGGGTCGCATCGATCCGGCCAGGGTGGGGGGTGCCCGATGAACGTGCTGCTCCTGGTGATCATGGCGGTGTTCGGTGTCGCCGCGATCCTCGCCGTCATCCGCATCGTGCGGGGTCCGTCGATCCTCGATCGCGCGGTCGCCGCCGACGTGCTGCTCACCGAGGTCATGTGCGTGCTGGGCGCGGAGATGGCGATCAACGGCCACACCCGCAACATCCCGGTGCTGCTGATCATCGCCGCCGTCGGCGTGTTCGGGTCGATCGCGGTCGCCCGGTTCGTCGCGAGAAGGGACAACACGACGCCATGAACGTGTTCGGCCTGATGATCCCCGACGCCGTGATCGACGTCGCGGTGCTGGTGCTGATCCTGATCGGTGCGCTGCTGTGCCTCTCCGCCGCGGTGGGGCTGCTGCACTTCCGCGACGTGCCGACACGGTTGCACGCCGCGACCAAGCCGCAGGTGCTCGGGCTGCTGATGATCTGCGTGGCGATCGCGCTGTCGCAGCGGTCGATCGGCGGCGTGCTGTTCGGCCTGGTGCTGGTCGCCCCGGTGGTGCTGATGCAGTTCGCCACGGCGCCCCTGTCCGCGCACATGGTCGGACGGCAGGCGTATCGCAACGGCACGATCGAGCAGCGCGGGCTCGTGGTGGACGAGCTCGCCGAGTCCAAGCAGACGCCGCCCGCCGCAGGCTGACCTCGCCCGCGCGTCAGGTGCGGTCGGCGAACGCCTCGATCAGGCGTGCGGCGGGTTCGGAGTCGCTGATGAGGGTGCCGTGCCCGTGGTCGGGGATCACGGAGAGCTCCGCGCCGGGGATGGCGTCGAGGATGACCTGACACCAGCTCATCGGGGCCAGCGGGTCGTCTTCCCCGCGCAGCACGAGCACGGGGCAGTGGATGCGGCGGAAGGCCTTCTCGGGCTGATGCACGATGGTCGCCCGCATCTTGCGGATCAGGTGCGGACCGCCGCGGAGGTACTCGCGCGCGCCGCGCCAGATGACGAGCGGCCGCTCGCCCACGAGGTCCTGCAGCAGGTAGCGCGCCTGGGCACCGATGTTGCGCGCGGCCTTGTCGACCGTCGGTCCCGCGAGCACCACCCCCGCCACGAGCTCGGGGTGCCGGGCGGCGAGCTCGGCCGCGATCTGGCTGCCCATCGAGTGCCCGATCACCACCACGGGTTCCGCGTCGACGTGGCGCAGATACGCGGCGACCAGGTCGGCGTGGCGCTGCATGGTGAGGGTGCGCGTGGGCTCGGGCGCTTCGCCGAACCCGGGGAGGTCGAGCGCGATCACGCGTCCGTTCAGCCGCTGGGTGAGGTCGAGGTACACGCTGCGGCCCATGCCGATGCCGTGCAGCAGCAGGTAGGTGTGCGGCCCCTCGCCGAAGCTCTCCGCGATGAGGGTCGCGCCGCCGTGCTCGAACTCCAGCAGCGTCGCGGTCGTCCCCTTCGGGGCGAGATAACTGGAGGGCACCGGTCCACGCTAGCCGAGGAACCTCTGCGGGTCTCTCAGCCGGCGGGGGCCAGGATCAGGGTGTCGCGCGCGGACCGGTCGACCGCGCCCGGTGTGAACGCCCAGGGGCGCTGCACGCCCGAGGCCCAGTCCTCCGTCTGGTCGACGTAGTGCTCGTGGTAGGCGTGACCGGAGGCACCCGTCAGATGGATCCACGTGGAGGCGTCGAGGTCGTCGAGGTCGACCACCATCCGCATGGAGGGCACGGTCGTGGTGGCGTACGACTCGCCGATGGTCCAGCCGGTCGCGTCCACCACCGATGCGCCGCCGCCGACCGGGTAGGGTCCGCGGTTGAACAGTGCCTCGATCGGGGCGACGCCGGACGAGCCGAACGTGCCGCTGCGGAGCGTGATGGCGTGCAGGTCGCCCCAGTTCCAGCGCGTCGTGTCGGTGCCCTGCAGCGCGGCGAGCTCGTCGTACGCCTCCTCGGCCGACCGGGCCAGCATCTGGGGCATGCCGTCGACGTCGATGCGGTCGTTGCGCCACAGCGGGTCGGACGGGTCTTCGAGCAGGTCGCCGACCACGGTGAACAGCCGTCCCTGGCCGTCGGTGGGCAGGGGCACGGCGCGCTCGGCGAAGAGGTTCTGCACGAGGCGCGACCACAGCACGTTCGCGTACGCGGCGGCCGCGGAGGTCTTGTCGTTCTGCGCGTCCCACGTGCGGAGCAGCTCGACGGCCGTCCGCGGTCCGGTACCGTCGACCTCGACGTCGCCCATGGCGCTGACCAGCTGCTTGCCGATCCACATCTCGCCGTCCATCTGGATGTCGCGCAGGTCCTGCGCGGTCAGCGGCGCGGCGGCCGCGCGGCGCTCGATCAGGTGGGCGATGCGGGCAGCGCGGTACCCCTGGTCCCAGTCGCGCGACAGGAAGTACTCGTAGTCGTCGGTGACGATCGCGTTGTTCGCAGTCACGATGTAGCCGGACGCGGGGTTGTACGCCACGGGCAGCTCCTCGAACGGGATGTAGCCGGTCCAGTCGTAGCCGCTGTCCCACCCGGGCTGCGGCATCCACCCGTCGCCGGCCCCGCGGATGGGGAGCCGCCCCGGCGTCTGGTAGCCGATGTTGCCGTCGACGTCGGCGTAGATGAGGTTCTGCGCCGGAACGTCGAACAGGGCGGCGGCGGCGCGGAAGTCGTCGAAGTCCTGCGCGGTGGAGAGGGCGAAGATCGCGGTCGCGGTGGTGCCGGGGTCGAGGGCCGTCCAGCGCAGGCTCAGGGCGTATTCGGCGGCGTCGCTTCCCGGTGGGGCGGGGGCGGTGCCCTCGGCCCGGAGCGCGGGGTCCGGCGCGTCGGCGATCGCGGTGAAGTCGTCGGTGAGGCCGGAGATGATGGGGCCGTGCACGGTGGAGCGGATCGTGAGCTCGATGTCGTCGCCGCCCGCGACCGCGATGGTCTCGGTGGTCTCCTCGAGCGGCACGAGCGCGCCGTCGCGCCAGTACGCGTCGCCCTCGATGCGCTCGACGTACAGGTCGGTCACGTCGGTGGTGAGGTTGGTGAAGCCCCATGCGACGCGCTGGTTGTGGCCGATCACGATGCCCGGGAGACCGGAGAACGAGAAGCCCCCCACGTCGAACGGGCAGTCGGCGCCCACCGTCGAGCACTTCAGCTGCACCTGGTACCAGACCGAGGGCAGGGAGGCGCCGAGGTGCGGGTCGTTCGCGAGCAGCGGCATGCCCGACGCGGTCAGCTCGCCCGACACGACCCAGGAGTTGGAGCCGATGCCCTCACCGGCGTCTCCCACCAGCACGCCCGCGGCTTCGATCACGTTCGCCGTCTCCTGCCACTCGATCGTGGTGACGGCCTGCTGCACCTCGCCGTCCTTCGGCGGCAGGGTGAACGCGGCGGCGTCTGCGGTGGTGTCGAGCGGCTCCACGGTGGAGATCTGCGGCACGATCACCGGGTTCCGGTCGAACGGGTAGGAGGGGTACAGCTTCGCGAGCAGGGCGTGCGTGTCCTCCGGGTCGCCGCCGTCGGCGAGGGCGCCCGCGAGCAGCGCGCGCTCCGTCTCGTCCTCGACGTTGGTGCGGAGGTCCCAGGCCATGGCCTTGAGCCACGCGACGGAGTCGGCCGGCTCCCACGGCTCCGGTTCGTAGTCGGGGTTCTGCAGGCCCAGCACCGCGTACTCGAGCGACAGCTCCGCTCCGGACCGGGACGACAGGTAGGCGTTCACACCGTCGGCGTACGCCTCGTAGTAGCCGCGGGTCGTGTCGTCCATCGCCTCGACCTCGGCCTCGGCGACCTTGCGCCACCCGAGCGTGCGCAGGAACGCATCGGTGCCGGCCTGGGACGCGCCGAACAGCTCGGCCACGCGGCCCGACGTCACGTGCCGGCGGAAGTCCATCTCGAAGAAGCGGTCCTGCGCGTGCACGAACCCCTGCGCGAAGAACAGGTCTTCCGAGGAGTCGGCGGTGATGGTCGGGATCCCGCTCGCGTCGCGCTGCACGGTCACCTCGGCGGCGAGGCCGTCCAGCCGCAGGGTGCCCGAGGTCTGCGGGAACGAGCGCTGGATGGTCCATGTCACAAAGAACGCCGCGGCCACCGCGATCACCACGATCGCGGCGACGACGAGGAACGCGATGCGCCCGATGCGGACACCGAGCGACGGGCGGGAGGGTGCGGGTGACACCGGCGAAACGGTCATCATCGTCGAGAACTCTTTCGGGTCGCGGTTGGGACTCAGTCCCACCGAGCCCCGGTGCGCGTTTCAGGGCCGCGCTCTCGCATCCTAGCCCGCCCGCGCTCGCCGCGGCACGTCCCGCGACGAGCGACCGCGTCAGCCGATCAGGCTGGGCTGCAGATCGCGCAGCGTGCGGCGATGCGTCATGCGCGTCACCCCGATCGCCGCGAGCACGAGGGCACCGACGAGCCACAGCGCGAGCACGGCCAGATCCCACCCGGCGCGGGCGTAGTCGCCGCCGTACATCAGCTGCCGCATCGCGTCGACCACGTAGCCGAGCGGCAGCACGTGGTGCAGTGCGGCGAGCGGGGTGGGCAGCGTCTGCCAGGGGAACGTGCCGCCCGCGGTGACCAGCTGCAGCACCATGAGCACGAGGCCGAGGAACTGTCCGACCGAGCCCAGCCAGACGTTCAGCGCCAGGATGATCGCCGCGAACGTGGCAGAAGCGAACATCAACACCCCGAGCGTGCCGAGGGGGTGGTCGAACGTGAAGCCGAGCGTGAGCGCCAGGATGCCCATGAGCCCGAGCATCTGCACGGCGCCGAGCATGGCGGGTGTGAGCCAGCCGGCGAGCGTGATGCGCACGGGGGAGTGCAGGGCGGTGACGGCGCGGCGCGAGATGGGCTTCACGATGAGGAACAGCGCGTAGATGCCGATCCAGGCCGACAGTGCCGCGAAGAAGGGGGCCAGTCCGGCGCCGTAGTCCTCCGCGGACGCCACCTTGTCGCTCGACACCTTCACGGGGTCGGCGATGGTGTCGGCCTGCTGGCTGCGAAGCTCCGGGGTGGACTCCGGGATCTGCTGCACCCCGTCGGCGAGGCCGTCGCGGAGTTCGACGGTGCCGGACGAGAGGGTGGCGAGACCGTCGCGCAGCTGGGCGGCGCCGGCGTTCGCGGAGGCGGCGCCGGTCGCGACCGTCCCCGCGCCGCTCGCGAGGTCGGTGGCGCCGGAGGCGAGGGCGGCGGCGCCGGCCGCGAGCTGGTCGACCTTGCCGACCGCAGCCTGCACCTGCGCGTTGCCCTCCTCCAGGCGGATGCCGAGCGGGTCGAGCCGCGCCAGCACCCGGTCGATCTCCTCGGGGGTGAGGCCCTGGTCGGCGAGGGCCGTGGCGATGTCGGAGCGCACCTGCGGCAGGGCGGCGGTGGCCTCCTGCACGGCGGCGCCCGCACGGTCGGCCACGTCGGCGAGCTGGCGGTTGCCCGCGCTGACCTGCTGCGCGCCGTTCGCGAGGGTCTGGGCGCCGCTCGCGAGCTGCGCC
>NZ_SSDQ01000140.1:0-41186 GCF_004794315.1 Microbacterium sp. PF5
GCGGGCTGCGGACGCGCGGGCTGCGGACGGCGGGCTGCGGACGGCGGACGGGCGGGCTGCGGGCGGGCGGGCTCCGGGCGGGGCTGCGTCCGTGTGGGTCAGCGGGACTCGGGCGGGATGCCGCGGACGACCGGGGGCGCATCGGGGTGATGGCCGTGCGCGCGGCCGTCGCGCGCGTCGCCCGTCTCCTGCCGCTCACCGAGAGGATCGTGTGCCGCGGGGTCGGTGCCCTCGTCCGTCGCGTCGGGTGCCTGATCCGGCGCCGTCGCGTACAGCTCGGTGAGGTGACGGTACGACCGCGTGAAGAACGCCAGCGTCGCCGCGACGACCATGATCAGTCCGGCGAACAGGCAGATGAGGGCGATGCCGCGCGCCTCGCCCTCGCCGAGCAGCCACTCCCACTGCCGCTGCCCCTCGGCGGTGTCCATGTAAGGGATCACGACGTACTCCGCGATCGGCGCGATGAGGAAGGCCGTGATCGGGGCGGCCGCGGCCTCCATCGCCGCCGCCGTGCCGAACACCCGCCCCTGTCGCGTGAACGGCACGACCTTCTGGATGACCGTCTGCTCGGCGGCCTCGACCGGAGGGACCAGCGCCATGTACACCCACATGCCCAGCACGTACAGCGGCCACCACTCGCGCAGCATGAAGATCGCGCCGAGGAGCCCCATCGCGATCACCACGAGCAGCATCGTGCGCACCGGTTTCTTGCCGAGGCCGAACTTCGCGACCAGCCCGCCGCCGATGAGGAAGCCGGTGGAGGAGAACGCGAGCGCGAAGCCCCACATCTGCGCATCGAACAGCGTGAGACCGTACGGGTCCATGAGCGCCATGTAGACGCCGCCGATGAGGTTGTTGAACGTGGAGAACACGATGAGGGCGAACAGCCCGGGCGCCTGCCGGATGGCCTGCACGCTGCCGCGGAAGTCGACCGCGCTCTTCGCCTCGGGGTCGACCTCCGGCTCGGACTCCGGGATGCGGATGAACAGCAGGTGCGCGAAGGTGAGCGCCATCGCCACGATCGCGATCCCCAGCGTCCACCCCATGCCGAGGAACCCGATCGACAGGCCGGAGAACACGCTCGTGACCAGGAACGCGATGCCCTGCACCGTGCCCACCAGGCCGTTCGCGTTGGCCCGCTTCTCCTCGGGCACCAGCAGTGTCACCGTGGTGGACAGCGCGATGTTGCGCAGCTGCTCGATCACGCCGCCGAACAGGATGATGCCCGAGAACAGCCAGAACCACGGGCCGCCCAGGTCGAGCAGCGCCGCCTCGGGCTGCCACACGTAGAGCACGCCCGCGATCAGGAACGCCACCGCCGAGATGACGCTCGACAGCAGCATGACCCGGTGCTTGCGGTGCCGGTCGACGATCGTGCCGAAGAACATCGCGAAGAACGCGACGAACAGCATGTAGGCGCCGCCGATGATCCCGGTGGCCAGCACCGACCGCGTCTCGATGTACACCCAGAACGTGAGGGCGAACCAGAGGAAGCTCGTCGTCACGTTGGCGATCAACGTGTTGACGAGGACGTTCGCGAAGGCCGTCTTCGCCGCGGTGCGCTCCATGGGTTCGAGGGTAGGGCGGGGCTCGGACATCCGGTAGGGGAACCGCGATTAGGCTTGACCGGTGAGCATCCCCCATGACCCCGCTCTGCGGGGCTTTGCCAGCGACAACTACTCCGGCATCCACCCCGAGGTCCTCGCCGCGATCGCCGCCGCGAACGGTGGCCACCAGGTGGCGTACGGCGAAGACGCCTACACCGCCCGCCTGCAGGAGGTCTTCCAGCAGCACTTCGGCGAGGGCGTCCAGGCGTTCCCGGTGTTCAACGGGACCGGCGCGAACGTCACCGGCCTGCAGTCGATGCTGCCGCGCTGGGGTGCCGTGATCGCCGCATCGACCGCGCACATCAACGTCGACGAGGGTGGCGCGCCCGAGAAGATCGGCGGCTTCAAGCTGCTCACCGTGCCCACCGACGACGGCAAGCTCACCACCGAGCTCATCGACCGCGAGGCGTGGGGCTGGGGCGACGAGCACCGCGCGCAGCCGCTGGTCGTGTCGATCACGCAGTCCACCGAGCTCGGCACCCTCTACACGGCCGACGAGATCCGCACGATCGCCGACCACGCGCACGAGCGGGGCATGAAGCTGCACCTCGACGGCGCCCGGCTGTCCAACGCGGCCGCCGCACTCGACCTCCCGCTGCGCGCCTTCACGCGCGACGTCGGCGTGGACGTGCTGACGTTCGGCGGCACGAAGAACGGGGCCATGCTCGGTGAGGCCATCGTGGTGCTGAACCCCGCCGCCGCCGACGGGCTGCCCTACGCCCGCAAGTTCAACATGCAGCTGTCGTCGAAGATGCGCTTCGTCTCGGCGCAGCTGATCGCGCTGCTCGAGGGCGACCTGTGGCTGCGCAACGCCCGGCACGCGAACGCCATGGCCGCCCGGCTCCGCTCCCGCATCGAGGCGGGGCTCGCCGACGGTTCCGTCGCCGGTGTCGAGTTCACCCAGCCCACCCAGGCCAACGGCGTCTTCGCGACGCTGCCCGAGGGCGTTGCCGACCGGCTGCGCGACGTGTTCCGCTTCTACGACTGGGACGCGGCCCGGCGCGAGGTGCGGTGGATGTGCGGCTTCGACACCGAGGAGTCCGACGTGGACGCCTTCGTCGACGCGCTCGGACGCCTCACCACCGCCTGAGCGGTCTCAGTCGTCGACCACGCGCGTGAACTCCTCGCGCGTGGTGCGCAGGTGCGCGCGCATCGCCGCATCGGCCGCGTCGGCGTCGCCCCGCCGCACGGCATCGAGGATGCGCTCGTGGGCGTGCCAGCTGGACTCCTTCACGAAGTCGAAGCTCATCAGGTCGACGGGCTCGAACATCCGCACGCGCGCCTCTTCCACCGCGTCGCGCACGAACGTGTTGCCCGACGCCGCGGCGAGCGCGAGATGGAAGTGCGTATCGGCGATGCGGGACTCGGCCTTGGTGGCCGCCCCCGCCAGCTCGCTCTGGGCGAGGGCCATCGCCTCCAGATCCGCCGTGCTGCGTCGCGCCGCCGCGAGCGCCGCCCCACCGGACTCGACGATCTCGCGGAACTCGGTGAGCTCGCCGATCTCGGCCGAGCGCCTGCGCACCTCGTCGCGGATGAGCCGCGGATCCAGCGCCGCGTCCTGGACGATCGCCCCGCCGGACGCTCCCCGGGTGATGACGATCTGGCCGCTCCCCTCCAGGATGCGCAGCGCCTGCCGCAGCGTCTCGCGCGAGACGCCGAGCTGCTCCGCCAGACGCCGCTCCGAAGGCAGGCGGTCGCCGGGGCGGATGCGGCCGAGCGCCATCTCCCGGCGCAGGAACCCCGCCACGGCCTGATAGCCCGACACGGGGTGCAGCACGGCGCGGGAGAAGTCGTGCGGCGCGTCGTCACGCTCGCCCATGGCCACTCCTCCGGTCAGAGGGGAAGACCGGCGCGGTCCGTGCCGACGACCTGCTTCCCCGTGAAGAAGTCAAGCACATCGTCGTCGCCGTGCCCGCCCAGGCCGCTCGCGCCGAAGAAGCTCTGCGCGGAGGCCGGCGACATGTCGAGCACACTCGTGCCGTTGACCTTCACCTCGCCCGCGACCAGGCGGGTGCCCAGCGCCGCGGCCCCCTCCTGATCCGCCCCGAACACGTAGCCGGCGAGGCCGACCTGGCCGGTGTTCGCCAGGCGCACGGCCTCGTCCTCGTCGTCGTAGCCGCCCACGAGCAGCATCGGCCCGAACACCTCGTCCGCGAGCCCCGGGCCGTCGAGCACCGCCACCGTGGGGGCGAAGAACCATCCCCGTTCCGGCACCGCGGACACGCGCAGCAGCTCGGCGCCGGCGGCCGCCAGCCGGTCCCGCTGGTCGTCGAGCTCGTCCCGTCGGGCGGCGAAGGCCACCGGACCGACCTCGGTCGCGTCGTCGAGGCTGGATCCGATGGTCCGGCGGGCGAACGCCGCGATGAGCAGACGGGCCAGCTCGTCGCGCCGGGCGCGGTCGACCAGCACACAACGCGGAGCCTCGCACCACTGCCCCGACAGCTTCAGGACGCCGTCGGCGAGCGCCTCCGCCGCCTGCTCCAGGTCGGCGTCGGCCCGCACGATCGCGGCGTTGTTCGAGCCGAGCTCCAGCTGCAGCCGGGCGAACCGGGGCGCGGCCGCGGCGGCGATGGCGCGGCCGGTCGGCGTGGAGCCGGTCATCGAGATCGCGGCGATGCGCTCGTCGGCGACCAGGGCACGGCCGACGCCGCCGCCGCCCTGCACGAGTCCGACGACACCGTCGGGAATGCCCGCCTCGTGCACGCCCTCCAGCAGCAGCTGCGCGCTCCACGGCGAGAACGACGAGGGCTTGAGCACCACGGTCGCTCCGGCGGCGAGCGCGAAGGCGGTCTTCTTCACGGCCATGGCGCTGGGCGCGTTCCACGGCAGGATGAGCGCGGTCGGTCCCCACGGCACACGGTGCAGTCGCACGCCGCCCTGCTCTGCGGGGAGCTCCGCGACGTCCCCGCGGACGGCGGCTCGGCGGCCGGCGTCACGCAGGGTCGCACCGTTGGCCCCGCCGAAGAGCCGTGTCACCGCGAGCGGCACCCCGCTGTTGAGCGCGTCGAGGCGGGCGATCTCCTCGGCACGGTCGTCCAGCCACGCGGCCAGCGCCCCTAGCCGGACCGCGCGCTCTTCGGGAGCGAGACCGCGCCAGCGGCCATCGTCGTGCGCCCGACGGGCGGCGGAGACGGCCCGGTCGACCTGCTCCAGGGAGCTGGAGGCGGTGGGCACGAGGGCCTCGCCGGTGTTCGGGTCGTGCAGCCAGGAGCCGTCGGCCTCCGGACTCTCCTCGGCGACGCCGCCGATCCAGGTGCGCAGGGCGGGGAAGGTCATCTCAGATCCGATCGAAGTAGCGGTGCAGGTCCCAGTCGGTGACGCGGGACATGAAGGTGGACCACTCGTGGTCGAGCAGGATGCGCTGATGCGAGATGAGCTCCGGCGTCAGCAGCTCCTGCACGAACGCGCTGTCGGCGAAGAGCGCTCCCGCCTGCCGCGGGTCAGCGGGCATGGCGCCGTCGCCGGGGAGGTCGTAGGCGCTGCCGCGCACCGGATCGCCGAGCTCGGCCCCCGTCCGCATCCCGTCGCGGGCCGACGCGAGGATGCCCGTGAGCGCGAAGTACGGGTTGGTGTCGGCGCCGGGCAGGCGGAACTCGAACCGGAGCGCCTGCGGCGAGTGGCCGACCACACGCACCGTGGTGGTGCGGTTGTCGAAGCCCCAGGTGCGCCCGCTGCCGGCGACGTCGGTGGAGTTGCTGCGGCGGTACGAGTTGACCGTCGGGGCGTACCACGCCATCAGCGCCGGCGCGTGCTCCAGCGCCCCGGCGATCGCCGAGCGCATGCGGGGGCTGAGGTGATCGGGGTCGGACTCGTCCCAGAACAGCGCCGTGCCCTCGTCGTCGACGAACGACACGTGCACGTGGCACGACGAGCCCGGCTGGTCGTTGAGCGGACGCGCCATGAAGGTCGCCGACATGCCCGCCCGGGCGGCGGTGTCACGCACCGCGAGCTTGTACAGCGCATGCCGGTCGGCCATCTCCAGCGGGTCGCCGTACTCGAACGTCATCTCCCACTGCCCGAGACCCCACTCGCTCTGCGCGGCCTCGACGAGGATGCCGCTCGCGCGCAGGTCGGACCGCAGCCTCTGGAAGAACGGCTCGTAGAGGTTGCCCTCGTGGATCATGAAGTCGGAGGGGGTGAGGGTCGTCGGATCGAGGTCGCGGAACCCCGAGCGGCGCAGCTCCCGCGGGTCGTTGCGGAACAGGTAGAACTCCAGCTCGGTGCCCGCGAGCGGCGTGAGACCGAGGTCGCGCAGGCGCGCCAGCTCCTGCTTCAGGATCACCCGCGGCGACAGCGGCATCGGCTCGTGCGTGTGCACGTCGACCGGGTCGGCGAGGCAGATCGCGACACCCTCCAGCCACGCCGCAGGGCGCAGGGTGTCGAGGTCGGGGAGCAGCGTGACGTCGGGCACGCCGTTGTGCATGCCGCACAGGGCGAAGCGGTTCTGGTCGATCAGCTCGAGCCCCTGATCGATGTCCCATGCCCACGCGCAGGTGCAGATGTCGACACCGTTCGCCACGACCCGGCCGAAGCCCTCGACGGGGATGCGGCGACCGACGAGCCGACCTTGGAGGTCGGGCGTCGCGACGATCACGGTGCGGATCCCCGCGGCCTCCAGTTCGTCCGGCGCCAGGCGCACGTCGTCGATCATCGCGTCAGCCACCCTCCGTCGACGGGGAGCTGGATGCCGTCGATCCAGGACGCCTCGTCGCTGAGCAGCCAGGATACGGCCGCGGCGATGTCGCTCGGCAGGCCCACCCGCGGCACGAGCAGCCGCTGCTTCATGAACTCCAGCGCCTCGGGGCTGGTGACGCTCTCGTAGTCGAAGAAGTCGGTCGCGATGGGGCCGGGGGCGACGCAGTTGACGCGGATGTTCTTGGCCGCGAGCTCGACCGCGAGCGCCTTGGTGAGCATGGGCACGCCGCCCTTGCTGGCGTTGTAGTGCGGCTGCGCGGTGCCGGTGCTGGTCACCACGACCAGTGCCTCCACGGTGGAGAGGTTGACGATGGCGCCGCCGCCCGACTCGGCGATGAGCGGCGCCACCTCCTGCGCCACGAGGAACTGGCCCTTGAGGTTGATGTCGAAGACGAAGTCCCACGCCTCCTCGGTCAGCGTCTCGAACGAGTGCTCGGTGACCACGCCGGCGTTGTTGACGAGCAGGTGCAGGGCTCCCCACGCCTGGGCGGCCTGCGCGACCGCGGCGCGGATCTGCTCGCGCGAGCGCACGTCCACCACCGCCGCGAGCGCCGTGCCGCCGGTCGCCTCGATCAGGCGCACGGTCTCGGCGGCGCCCTCGGCCGAGACGTCGGTGACGAGGATGCGTGCCCCCTCGCTCGCCAGGCGGAGGGCGGTCTCGCGGCCGATCCCGGATCCTGCGCCCGTGATGAAGGCGTTCCTGTCTGCGTGTCGCATGGTGTCTCTCCTTGTTCGTGCGTCTGCGGCGCCTAGGCGACGCTCTCGGTCGCGGGGGTGGGGGCGACCGCGGTGTGCGCGGACGCCTGATCGACGAGCCAGTCGAAGACCGGGTCACCGCCGAAGGTCTCGGGGTGCCACTGCACGCCCACCACCGGCAGCCCGTCGAGCTCGATCGCCTCGACGACGCCGTCGGGCGCCCAGCCGGTCACGGTCACCCCGGCGCCGGGGGCGTCGACCGCCTGGTGGTGGAACGAGTTCACGCGGGTGCTCTCGCCGTAGAGGCCGTGCACGACGCTGCCCTCTGCCGTGCGCACCTCGTGCACCCGGTGGGCGCGGGGGTAGGCGTACGAGCCGTGCGACTCGCCCTCGCCCGCGGCGAGGTGCTGATGCAGGGTGCCGCCGCGGACCACGTTGAGCAGCTGCGCTCCCCGGCACACCCCCAGCAGCGGCAGCGAGCGCTCGATCGCGGCGAGGATCAGCCCCGACTCGAACTCGTCGCGTTGCGGGTCGACGAGGGGCGTGAACGGGCCGGGGGTCTGCCCGTACCGGCGCGGGTCGACGTCGTCGCCGCCGACGATGACGACGCCGTCGAGCCGCGCCACGAGTTCGGCCGGGTCGGCATCCATGGGCAGGTGCACGGGCAGGCCGCCGGCGCGGAGCACCGAGGTGGCGTACTCGCTGAGGTACGCCTCCAGCGGGGCGTCGGCGAAGCCGTACGGGGCGCCGATCGCCGCGCCGCTGGTGCGACGACCGGAGATGCCGATCAGGGGCCGGGGCAGGGCGGGGAGACTGATGATGTCCATCCTTCGGTTCGGGGTCAGGCGTTCTCGTCGAAGCGCCGCACGATCTGGGCGTAGGCCGCCGGTGCGCTCGCCCGCATGATCGCCGCCTGCACCAGGCCGATCACCGGGGCGATGATCACGACGGCGACGAGGGTGATGCTGATGACGCCCCACGCCGGATTGCCGTCGGCGTCGACGTCGCTGACGAGCAGCGGGAAGTTCGCGGCGATGAGCACGGCGGACACCGCCAGCCCGAGCAGGCCGAGGCCGGGGGCGATCACGGTGTGCCAGGGGCTGCGCAGGGCGCGGGTGCGGGCGAAGTACACGATCACGGCGAGGCAGGTCACGGCCATGAGGATCACGATCGCGAGGGTGCCGATGCCGGCGAACCAGGAGAAGATGTTCTCCGGCGCGAAGCCGAGGACGGCGAGCAGGGCGATCGCGACGCCCGAGGTGGCGACCTGCACGAGCGAGGCGACGTGGGGCGATCCGTGTCGGGTGTGCACGCTGCCGACGCGGTCGGGCAGCACGCGGGCGTTGGCCATGGCGTGGTGGTAGCGGGTGAGCACGTTGTGCAGCGAGAGCACCGCCGCGAACATGCTGCCCAGGAACAGCAGGGCCACGGCGACCGAGCCGACCGGGCCGAGGTACTGCTCGGTGACGCGGGTGATGAGGGTCGTGGGGTCGGCGGCGGCTTCGTCGATCACGTCTCCCTCCCCCACGCCGACCACCACGGTCCAGGCGGCGAACGCGTAGAAGACGCCGATCACGATCGCGGAGGCGTAGGTGGCGCGCGGGATGGTGCGCTCCGGCGTGCGCACCTCGTCGCGGTACACCACCGTGGACTCGAACCCGATGAAGCTGGCGATGGCGAACATCAGCCCGAGCGCGGGTGCCCCGGAGAGCACGTTCTGCAGGACGAACGAGCCAAAGGTCACGCCGTCGGCTCCGCCGGTGACGAGGATGACGAGCCCCAGTAGGACGACGATCCCGATCTCGGCGAGCAGCACCACCACGAGCACGCGCGAGCTGAGCTCGATCTGCCGGTACCCGAGCGCACCGACCAGCGCGACCGAGACCAGGGTGAGCAGCCACCAGGGGATCTCGGGCCCGCCGAGCAGCGCGATGCTCGATGAGATGGTGGCGCCGAGGTAGGAGAACACCGCGATCTGCACGGTGGTGTAGCAGACCAGGGCGAGGTAGGCGGCGGCGAGGCCGGGGGTGCGACCGAGTCCGTGCGTGATGAACACGAAGAAGGAGCCGGCGCGGGGCAGGTAGCGGCTCATCGCGGTGAGGCCGACGGAGAAGAGCAGCAGGATCACGGTGGCCACGAGGAACATGACCGGGAAGCCGATCCCGTTGCCGAGCAGGTAGCCGATCGGCACGATGCCGCCGACCACGGTGAGGGGCGCGGCGGCGGCGATCACCATGAAGGTGACGGCCACCGCCCCGAGGTTGCCGCGGAGGTTGCGCTCGCGGGGTTGTTCTGCGGAGGGCGACGTCGTTGTCGAAGCATCCATGTCGAAGCATCCTTTGCCGATTGGATCAATGGTCTAATCTTTAGCCCATTGATCGGCGACAGCGCAAGACTTTTCCACGGACCGGCGATCATCCCCGTCCGCCGAGGCACGACGAACAGCGCGACGCCCCGCTCCCGGGGCCGTCAGCGCGCGGTCAGCGCAGCAGGCCCAGGCTCGCCAGGGCGTGCCGGATGAGCGTGCCCCGGCCACCCTCCATCTCGGCGGCGACCGCGTCGGACGCGGCAGCCTCGGGCGAGAACCAGGTGACCTCCAGCGCGTCCTGCCGCGGCTCGCACGTCCCGGTCACCGGCACCACGAACGCCAGCGACACCGCGTGCTGGCGGTCGTCGTGATAGGCACTGACCCCGGGGATCGGGAAGTACTCCGCCACCGTGAACGGCAGCGGCTGCGGGGGAAGGAGCGGGAAGGCCATGGGCCCCAGATCGTTCTCGACGTGACGGAACAGGGCGTCGCGGATCGTCTCCCCGAAGCGCACGCGACCCGACACGATGGTCCTGGTCATCTCCCCCATCGGCGTGGAGCGCAGGAGGATGCCGATCTCCGTGACCTGACCGGAGCCGTCGGTGCGGACCGGGATCGCCTCGACGTACAGCATGGGAAGGCGTCGACGCGCCTCCTCGAGTTCCACGTCGCTGAGCCAGCCGGGGTTCGCGTCCGGCGCCGGCGGAGTGACGTCGCGGAACGCGCCGAGGCCCTCGTCGTCGGGCTCCGGATCGGGATCGGGTGTGCGCACCGCCATGCGTCCTTTCTATCAGCACCCTCCGACGAGGGACACCGGCGGCGCGTCGGTGTCGCCTGGCAGGATGACGGGGTGAGTGAGATTCTGACGATCGACGACACCGCCACCCGCTGGTCGACGGCGGAGCGCGCCGGGCTCCCCCTCGTGGTCCTGCTGCACGGGTACGGCGCCGACGAGCACGACCTGTTCGGGCTCGTCCCCTACCTGCCCGGCGGACTCGCCGTCGCCTCTGTCGCCGCACCGCTCGCGCCGCCGTGGCCCCAGCCCGGACGCTCCTGGTACCCGATCGAGGGCCTGGACGGGCGCAGCTCGACCGCCGTGACGCTCGCGGCGGAGGCGTTCCTCCGCTGGCTCGACGCCGCGGCGGGCGACGCCCCGTCGGTCGCGCTGCTCGGGTTCTCGCAGGGCGCGGCCGTGTCACTGCAGGCACTGCGGCTCGCGCCGGAGCGCTTCGACGCCGTGGTCGCACTGAGCGGCTATGTCGCACCGGAGCCGCTGCCGGGCGACGACGCGCTGACGGAAATCCGGCCCCGCGTGTTCTGGGGGCGCGGCACGCACGACGACGTGATCCCTCCGGCGCTCATCGACCACACGGCCCAGTGGCTGCCGTCGCACGCCGAGCTGTCCGGCCGCGTGTACAGCGGCCTCACGCACAGCATCTCCGAGGACGAGCTCGGCGACGTGCACCGCTTCCTCACGACCTGGGTCGACGGGATCGACGCGGATCAGGCGGAGGGGTCCCGCCCGTCCTGACCGCGCTCCCCCGGGACTCCCGGGTCGACCGGAGTTCCCGGGTCCGCCGCAGCTTCCGGGCGCTCCCGCTCACCCCCGTCCACCCCGTCCTCCGGATGCCCCGGGTCTCGCTCGCCGTCCGGCCCGCTCGGGTCCGCCCGCCCGGAGCCGCGGAAAGCGACCGAGAGAGCCACGCCGATCGCCAGACCGATGCCGATGCCGAGGGCCCAGTTCTTCATCGCCATGCCGAGGGACACGCCGATCGCCACGCCGAGCGCGAGGCCGACGCCGAGGCCGGTGCGTGCCCGGAGTTCCTCCGGGCTGGGGTTCCGATCCGCCATGCCTCCCACGCTACGCATCCGTCGCGGTGCCGGCATCCCCCGTGCGACGGAGGCGCGACACGCCCGGGAGTTGCGAACGCCGACACGCCCGGGTATCGTCGTGGCGTCCTGTCCGCCGTGTCTGGAAGTCCTTTGATCTGAATCGTCGCCTCCGCGCTCCTCTTTCCGCGCGCTGACCCGACGATCGCCGACTCCCCGGCAGACCCCGCCCTCCGGGTGCGACCCGTTCGCGCCACCCCGGGCCCCGGTGTCAGTGCACCCCCGCACTCGACAGGAGACACCCCGTGTCATACCCCACCACCGTTCATCCCTCGGTCGTGCTCGACCGCCTCACCTACACGTGGCCCGACGGCTCGGTCGCACTCGACGGCGTCTCCGGAGCCTTCGGGTCCGGGCGCACCGGCCTGGTCGGACGCAACGGCGCCGGCAAGTCCACCCTGCTGCGCCTGATCGCCGGCGAGCTCACCCCCACGTCCGGATCCGTCTCCACCTCCGGCGAGGTGGCGTACCTGCCGCAGCAGTTGACGCTCGACGTCGACCGCCGCGTGGCGGAGCTGCTCGGTGTCTCCACCGCGCTCGACGCGGTGCGCGCCATCACCGCGGGCGACGTTGATCCCGCGCACTTCGACGCGGTCGGCGACGACTGGGACATCGAGGCGCGCGCGGAGGCCTCCCTTGCGGAGGCCGGACTCGCCCCCGCGTTCCTCGATCGCACCGTGGGCGAGCTGTCGGGCGGCGAAGCCGTCCTCGTCGCGATCGCCGGGATCCGCCTGCGGCGCGCGCCGATCACGCTCCTGGACGAGCCGACCAACAACCTCGACCGCGACGCCAGGGCGACGCTCGGCGCGATGGTGCAGGCGTGGAAGGGCACGCTCATCGTGGTCAGCCACGACCTGTCGTTGCTCGAGCTGATGGACGACACCGCCGAGCTCTACGGGCAGACGTTGAGCGTGTTCGGCGGGCCGTACTCCGAGTGGCGCGCGTGGCTGGACGCCGAGCAGGACGCGGCGCGGCAGGCCGAGGTCGCCGCGGCGCAGGCGCTGCGCAAGGAGAAGCGGCAGCGCATCGAGGCGGAGGTCAAGCTCGCCCACCGCGCCCGCACCGCCAAGAAGGCCGAGGTCGAGAAGCGCGTGCCGAAGATCATCGCGCACGGCAGGAAGATGGCCGCCGAGGTCTCGGCGGGCAAGCTGCGCACCGAGGTCGGGGCGAAGGAGGAGGCGGCCCGCGCCGCGCACGACGAGGCCGGGCGCCGGATCCGCTCGGACGACACCATGAAGATCGAGCTCCCCGCCCCGCAGGTCTCCCGCGCGCGCCGCATCGCCGAGCTCGGTGACGGCGAGCGCTCCTGGATCGTGCAGGGCCCCGAGCGCGTGGCACTGATCGGTCGCAACGGCGCCGGCAAGACCACCCTGCTCGAACGGCTCGTCGCCAGCGGTGTTCGCGACACAGGAGATCGCGACCCCATCGCGGCGGCTCCACCCGGTGCGGCCGATTCCGGGCCTGACCTCCCGAGGGACGACCGGCCGGAGTTGCGGGCGGAGGCGTTCACCGACCGGATCGGCTACCTTCCGCAGCGCGTGGACGGCCTCGACGAGGGCGCGTCGGTGTTCGACAACATCGCCCGCCGGGCCCCGCACGTGCCGGAGAAGGAGCTGCGCAACCGCCTGGCCCGGTTCCTCCTCCGTGGAGCGACCGTCGAGCGCCCGGTCGCGGCGCTGTCCGGGGGCGAGCGGTTCCGCGTGGCCCTGGCGGGACTCCTCCTGGCGGACCCGGCGCCCCACCTGGTGGTGCTGGACGAGCCGACCAACAACCTCGACCTGGACACGGTCGATCAGCTGGTCGAGGCGCTGCGCACCTATCGCGGCGCCGTGCTCATCGTCAGCCACGATGATGCGTTCCTGCGGCGACTCGACCTCGACCTCACCCTCGAGATCGACGCGGAGGGTGCGCTGCAGGAGACGGCGCTCCCCCCGTCGTGAACGCCCGGGTCCCGCGGCGTCGTCCGGCGGCGCGGGACCCGCACGCGACTCAGACCGACACCGCCAGAGGCAGGGCGACCACGGCGTAGAGGATGCCGAGCAGAAGGGTGTGCACGACGCAGAAGCCCACGGCCTCGGTCACTCGTCCCGGCGCCGCGAAGTGCGCGACGAGCAGCCGCGCGAACCTCATCGGGCGCGCGAGGTCCCACGAGTTGAAGCGGATGTGACGGCCGAGATAGATGCCGAACGACACGAGCACGAGAACGGCGGCGACCACCAGCCAAGAGTCCGCACGGGTGAAGGGGGCGGCGTCGTCCTCGTACCAGATCGCCACCACGAGCATCTGGACCACGAAAACGTTGACGAGCGCGTTCAACACCCCGGACATCGCCAGTGCCAGGGTCGCGACGATGTCGAACCACAGCGGCACCACCTCGCCCTCGCGGCGGTGCGTGAAGTTGAGCTCCGTGATCAGGTAGGCCGAGTTCGGCAGGAGCAGTAGCCACACCACGGCCCCGATCACCAGGATGATCCAGGGGACGGGCGACGAGGCGCGGGCATCGACGGCGACCTCGATGGCGAGGGTGGCCGCCAGAACCAGGGCCGGCGCGGCAGACAGCGCCAGGTTCAGCACCATAGGCCGATACAGCGGAACGCGATACACCGGCGCGCGCAGCAGGACCAGGGCGAGTGCGTACAGGTTCAGGGCGACCACCCCCGCCCCCATCAGCAGGACCGCCGTCACGGCGTCGGCGTGGGGGTCGGGACGGCGTGCGAATCGTCGTGCTGCGTGTCATCGGGACGAGCGGTCGCCGCCGCGGGCTTCTTCGCCGCCTTCGCCGCCTCCCGGGCGGCATCGGCCGCGGCCTTCGCGGCTGCGTCGGCGGCCTGTGCCTCGTCGAGGTGCGCCTGGGCGATCGCCCCCGTGACGACCGCCGCATAGATGTCGCCGCCCGCGGGTTGCGGATGGATGCCGTCGCCGGCGAGGTCGTCAGGGTAGGGCGTGATGGCACCGTCCCAGTCGGCGACCGTGACGTTCGGATACGCGGCGGCGAAGTCGGCGAGCGTCGCGTTGCCGCCCGGGATCCAGCTGCGCTGCGCGTGCGCGTTCACGAACACCAGGGTGCGGTCCGGGCCGACGATCCCGAGGATGTCGGCGAGCAGGTCGGGATCGACGCCGCCGTTGGTCGCCAGGCCCACGACGACCGTCGGACGCAGGGCGCCGTCGTTCGCGAGCGACGACAGGATGCCCGTGGCCGGCCACATGCTGCGCGAGACCTGGGCGTCGATGGCGATGCCGGGCAGCGCGTTCTGCAATTCGGGCGCGGCGGCGAGCATGACCGAGTCGCCGACCGCCGTGATGTCGGTGCCGAGGATGGGCGGCGGCGTCGCCGCGGTACTGGTCGGCGAGGGCGAGGGCGTCGGACCGGAGTCGGCGCCGGAACCCGTCTGCGGCGACGAGGCCGGGGCGGGGGCGGCGTGGGCGATCGCCTCGCGGCCGCGCTCGACGAGGGCCTCGGCCGCCGAGGCGTCGTCATGGCCGATCGCGATGCCCGCGCTCGCGACCGCCAGCACCCCGACCACGAGCGCCGGCAGCACGACGTGTCGACGGGGAAGCGGCGGATGCACGCGCAGGCCGCGCCGGAAGGGTGTCTCGACGAAGGCGTAGGAGAGCGCGGCGACGAGGATGGACAGCGCCGCCGTCACGACCGCGACGAGCAGTGGCTGCGCCGCGAGCGGAGTGGCCCCCAGGATCAGCAGCAGCGGCCAGTGCCACAGGTAGACCGCGTACGAGCGCTCGCCCAGCCAGGACAGCGGGGCCGCATCCAGCACACGGCCGAGCGGCGGCACCGTCGCCGCCGACCAGATCAGGCCGAGAGCGGCGAGGCTGGCCAGCGCGAGGCCGCCGTGCGCGGCAGCGGGAGATGCGTCCGACAGCACCACGGCGAGCGCGACCAGCACGCCGAGCGAGGCGACGCCGAGAGCCGTCCGCGCCACGGCCCGCCGACCGGTGGCCATGCGCACCTCTCCCGCTCCCATCCCGACGGCGAGAGCGACGCCCAGCAGCAGTCCGAACGCGTGGGTGTCGGTGCCGAAGTAGGCGCGGGTCGGCGATCCCAGCGGCGGCGCCGACAGCAGCACCATCGCCCCCGCTGACAGCACGGCCAGCACGAGGGCGAGGACGACGACGGTGCGGCGACGCCAGCGCACGACCACCAGCAGCAGGACCAGCAGCAACGGCCAGATCAGGTAGAACTGCTCCTCGACCGCCAGCGACCACAGGTTGGTGAACAGGTCGGGCTGGTCGGCTTGGAAGTAGTCGCCGTCCGCGGCGATCGCCAGCCAGTTCGAGCTGAACGTGAGAGCGCCGATCAACTGACGCCGGATGCCCGACAACAGGTGCGGAGCGACCAGGAAGGCGAGCGGGATGCAGACGGCCAGCACGAGCGCGAGTGCGGGCAGGATGCGTCGGGCGCGCCGCGCCCAGAACGCACCGAGCGACACCCGGCCGGTGCGCGCGCGTTCGCGCAGCAGGAGTCGGGTGACGATGAAGCCGCTCACGACGAAGAAGACGTCGACGCCGATCAATCCGCCGGGCACCGCGGCGGGGAGGAGGTGGTAGCCGAGGACGGCGACGACGGCCAGGGCGCGGAGTCCGGTCAGCCCGGAGACGCGAGAGGAGGGGGACGCCGAGGCGGCAGAGGAGGAGGCGAGGAAAGGCATGAGGATGGCACTTCGATTCGGACGGTAACACGCTAGACGTTACCCGGTATTCCTGAGTGCCCTCCTGTCGCTCTGGGGCGAGCGCCCGTCGGCCCCAATGTCGGCGGCGTCCACGAAGATGGGGGGATGAGCGATGTGCTCGAACGCTTCACGCCCGCCACCCAGGACTGGTTCCGCGGCGCCTTCACCGCGCCCACTCCCGCTCAGGCGGGGGCGTGGGAGGCGATCTCGGCGGGCAAGCACGCGCTCGTGGTCGCGCCGACGGGCTCAGGCAAGACGCTGTCGGCGTTCCTCTGGGCGATCGACAGCGTGTTCCGCGAGCGCGCCGAGGCGCCCGTGGACGCAGACTCCGGGCGCACGCGCATCCTCTACATCTCCCCGCTGAAGGCGCTGGGTGTCGACGTCGAGCGCAACCTGCGGTCCCCGCTGATCGGGATCGGGCAGTCCGCGCGGCGGCTGGGGCTCGCCGCCCCCGCGGTCACGGTCGGGGTGCGCTCGGGCGACACCACCTCCAGCGACCGGCGCAAGCTCGTGTCCGACCCGCCCGACATCCTCATCACCACACCCGAGTCGCTGTACCTGATGCTCACCAGCCGCGCCGGGGAGACCCTGCGCGACGTGCACACCGTGATCATCGACGAGGTGCACGCCGTGGCAGCCACCAAGCGTGGCGCGCATCTGGCGGTCAGCCTGGAACGCCTCGACGCGCTGCGGGCCGCGCACGGCAACGAGAAGCCGGCGCAGCGGATCGGGCTGTCCGCCACCGTGCGACCCATCGACGAGGTCGCGCGGTTCCTCGGCGGAGCCGACCCGGTCGAGATCGTGGCCCCGCCGGCGTCCAAGACGTTCGAGCTGGGCGTGGTCGTGCCGATGGACGACATGACCAACCCGCCGCCGCCCCCCGGTGCGCCGCCCGAGGCACCGGGGATCGACGCGGAGTACACCGAGGTGACCGGTTCGGTGTGGCCGCACGTGGAGGAGGCGATCGTCGACCGCATCCTCCAGAACAACTCGACCATCGTGTTCGCGAACTCCCGCCGCCTCGCAGAGCGGCTGACCGGACGGCTCAACGAGATCTACTCCGAGCGGATCGGGGTCGCGCTTCCCGAGGCGTCCGTGCCCGCGGCGATGATGGCGCAGGCGGGGGCGACCGCGGGAGCGGATCCGGTGCTCGCCAAGGCCCATCACGGTTCGGTGTCGAAGGAGCAGCGGGCGCAGGTCGAGGAGGAGCTGAAGTCGGGCGTGCTGCGCTGCGTCGTCGCGACCAGCAGCCTGGAGCTGGGCATCGACATGGGCGCGGTCGACCTGGTGATCCAGGTCGAGGCTCCGCCGTCCGCCGCGTCCGGGCTCCAGCGCGTCGGGCGCGCCGGGCACCAGGTGGGCGAGATCAGTCGCGCCGCCCTGTTCCCCAAGCACCGCGGCGACGTGCTGCACACGGCGATCGTCACGGAGCGCATGCTCGCCGGCAAGATCGAGGCCATCCAGGTGCCGCGCAACCCGCTCGACATCCTCGCGCAGCAGACCGTGGCGGCGAGCGCCCTCGGCGCCATCAGCGTCGAGGAGTGGTTCGAGACCGTGCGGCGGTCCGCGCCGTTCCAGTCCCTTCCGCGCTCGGCGTACGAGGCCACGCTCGACCTGCTCGCCGGCCGCTTCCCCTCGGACGAGTTCGCCGAGCTGCGGCCGCGTCTGGTGTGGGATCGCGACGCGGGCACCCTGACCGGTCGCCCCGGGGCGCAGCGCATCGCGGTGACCAGCGGCGGCACGATCCCCGACCGCGGGCTGTTCGGGGTGTTCGTCGCGGGCGAGTCGACCGGGGCGCGGGTCGGAGAGCTCGACGAGGAGATGGTGTACGAGTCGCGCGTGGGCGACGTGTTCACGCTCGGCACCACGAGCTGGCGCATCGCCGAGATCACCCACGACCGCGTGAACGTGATCCCCGCGTACGGCCAGCCGGGCAAGGTGCCGTTCTGGCACGGTGACGGGATCGGCCGGCCGTACGAGCTCGGTGAGGCCCTCGGCGCGTTCTCCCGCGAGGTGTCGTCCGCCTCACCGGAGAAGGCGCAGCAGCGGCTGATCGAGGCCGGGCTCGACGAGCAGGCGCGCGCCAATCTGATGGCGCACCTGACCGAGCAGCGCGAGGCGACGGGCACCCTGCCGACCGACCGCACCCTCACGGTCGAACGCGGTCACGACGAGGTCGGCGACTGGCGCGTGATCCTCCATTCCCCGTACGGCATGAAGGTGCACGCGCCCTGGGCCCTCGCGATCAACGCGCGGGTGCGCGAGCGGCTGGGCGTCGAGGGCTCCGCCGTGGCGAGCGACGACGGCATCATCGTGCGCATCCCCGACGCCGAGGCCGAGCCGCCCGGCGCCGAGCTGTTCGTGTTCGACCCCGACGAGCTGGAGCAGCTGGTCACGCAGGAGGTGGGGGGTTCGGCGCTGTTCGCCTCCCGGTTCCGCGAGTGCGCGGCGCGGGCGCTGCTCATGCCCCGCACGAACCCCAACCGGCGCACGCCCCTGTGGCAGCAGCGGCAGCGGTCGGCGCAGCTGCTCGAGGTCGCCCGCCGGCACCCCACGTTCCCGGTGATCCTGGAGACACTGCGCGAGGTGCTGCAGGACGTGTACGACCTGCCGTCCCTGCGCAAGCTCGCGACCGCGATCGGCGACCGCCGCGTCCGGCTCGTGGAGACCCAGCCCGGCCAGCCCTCCCCCTACGCCCGCGACCTGCTGTTCGGGTATGTCGGCGCGTTCATGTACGAGGGCGACTCGCCGCTGGCCGAACGCCGGGCGGCCGCCCTCTCCGTCGACCCCGCACTGCTGGGCGAGCTGCTGGGCACGGTGGAGCTGCGCGAGCTGCTCGACCCCGACGTGATCGCGCAGTTCGAGCGCGAGGCGCAGCGCCTCGACCCCGAGCGGCGGGTGCGCGGTCTGGAGGGCGTGGCCGACCTGCTGCGCATGCTGGGCCCGCTCGACGCCGACGAGGTGTCGGCGCGACTCGACCCCGACTCGACCGCCGGCGCCAGCGCCGCGACGCTGCTGGACGAGCTGATCGGCGCCCGCCGTGCCATCCCGGTCACCGTGGCCGGTGTCGCCAGGGTGGCCGCGATCGAAGACGCCGGTCGGCTGCGCGACGCCCTCGGCGCGGCCCTGCCCACGGGGATCCCGGTCGCGTTCCTCGAGCCGGTCGCCGATCCCCTGGGCGACCTGGTGGCGCGGTACGCCCGGACGCACGGGCCCTTCACGACCACGGCGGTCGCGACCCGGTTCGGTCTCGGCGCCGCGGTCGCCCGGCACACGCTGCAGCGCCTGGAGACGAACGGTCGTCTGACCAGCGGCTACTTCCTGCCGACCGCGGCGGGCAGCGGCGACGACCTCGAGTGGTGCGACACCGAGGTCCTGCGGCGGCTGCGCATGCGCTCGCTCGCGGCGATCCGCGGCTCCGTCGAGCCGGTGTCGCCGGAGGCCTACGCGCGATTCCTGCCCGACTGGCAGCACCTCGGTCGGCCGCTGGAGGGCATCGACGGCGTGCTCACCGTGATCGAGCAGTTCGCGGGCGTGCCGATCCCCGCGAGCGCGTGGGAGTCGCTCGTGCTGCCGTCGCGGGTGCGCGACTACTCCCCCGCGATGCTCGACGAGCTCACGGCCGCGGGCGAGGTGATCTGGTCGGGCCACGGCACGCTTCCGGGCCGCGACGGCTGGGTGTCGCTGCACCCCGTCGACCTCGCCCCGTTCACGCTTCCCGAGCCCGACGCCGAGATCGCCGCGGACTCCCTGGAGGCCCGGCTGCTCGACGCCCTCGCCGCGGGCGGCGCGTACTTCGCGGCGCAGCTGAAGGACATGACCGGAGCCGAGAACGAGCAGTCGGTGCTCGAGGCGCTGTGGGCCCTGACCTGGTCGGGGCACGTGACGAACGACACCTTCGCGCCCATCCGCTCGCTGCTCGCGGGCGGGTCGCAGGCGCACAAGGTGAAGCGGCGTGCCCCCCGCGCGCGCACCTACCGCGGGATGTCGCTCACGCGCACGGCACCGCGGCCGACCTCGATCGGCGGACGCTGGTCTCTGCTGCCGGCGATCGAGACGGATGCCGCGCGACGCGCCACCGTGACCGCCGGGCTCCTGCTCGACCGCTACGGCGTGGTGACCCGCGGCGCGGTGCAGGCGGAGGGCGTGCCCGGCGGTTTCGCCCAGGCGTACCGCGTGCTGGCGGGCTTCGAGGAGGCGGGACACTGCCGCCGCGGTTATGTGATCGAGAAGCTCGGCGCCGCGCAGTTCGCGGCCTCGGCGACGGTCGACCGGCTGCGCACCTACGCGGGGCTCGCGGATCCGCCGCCCCGCACGGCTGTGACCCTCGCGGCCACCGACCCCGCGAACCCCTACGGCGCCGCGCTCGGCTGGCCGAAGCTCGACGGCGTGTCGCACCGGCCCGGGCGCAAGGCGGGCGGTCTCGTGGTGCTGGTCGACGGCGCGCTGGTGCTGTCGCTCGAGCGCGGCGGGCGCACGGTGCTGTGCTTCACCGACGACCCCGAGGTGCTGCGCGCCGCGACCGCCGACCTCGCGGCGACCGCCCGCGACCGCCGCCTCGACACCCTCACGGTGGAGAAGGTCAACGGCGAGGGCGTCTACGGCACCGAGCTCGCGGCCGCCCTGCAGGAGGCCGGGTTCGTGCAGACACCGCGGGGGTTCACGCTCCGCAAGGCCGTCTGAGCACTCCCGCGCGCTCGTCGCCGCCACCCCGCCCGCCCGACACCTACCCTGGAGCCATGGTCAGAGAGTTCAGCGCCGGCGTCCGCACCCTGTTCCGCGGCTTCGGTGTATGGCGCACGCGCCCGGGGCTCATGGCGCTCGGGCTGATCCCCGCGGTGATCGCCGTGATCGTGCTGGCCGCCGCGATCATCCCGCTCATTATCGGGATGCCGTCGATCTCGTCCTGGCTGACGCCGTTCGCCGACCGGTGGGACGAGCCCTGGCGCGGTCTGCTGCGCACGGCCGTCGGTCTCGTAGTGGTCGCGGCCGCCCTGGCCCTGGCCAGCTCGGTGTTCAGCGCCCTCACCCTCACGATCGGCGACCCGTTCTACCAGCGCATCTGGCACGCGGTCGAGGTCGACCTCGGCCACCCGCCCGCGACGGACGGCGGCGGGTTCTGGACCACCGTCGGCGAGGGCCTGCGGCTGGTGGTCCTCGGCATCCTGATCGCGCTGCTCGTGCTGGTGCTCGGCCTGATCCCGGCGGTCGGCGGCGCCCTGGCCCCGGTGATGGGCGTGATCCTGACCGGACGGCTGCTGGCGCGCGAGCTGACCGGGCGCGCGTTCGATGCGCGTGAGCTCAGCCCGTCCGACCGCGCTGTCCTGTTCTCCGGCAGCAGGGCGCGCGTGCTGGGCTTCGGCGTCGCGACGCAGCTGTGCTTCCTGATCCCCGGCGGCGCGATCGCGGTGATGCCCGCTGCGGTCGCCGGGAGCACGATGCTCGCCCGCGACATGATGACCCGCCGGCCCCTGCCCGCGGCGACCGCCCCGTCCGACGCCGCCGCTCCGCCCGCCGTGGCGCCGCCCTCACCGGACGGGAGGCGCTGATGCCCGAGGGCGACACCGTCTTCCGCACCGCACGGCGTCTCGACGAGGCACTGGCGGGTGCCGAGGTCACGCGCTTCGACCTGCGCGTGCCCCGCTTCGCGACGGTCGACCTGACCGGACAGCGCGTGCACGCGGCGGTGCCGCGCGGCAAGCATCTGCTGCTGCGCATCGGTGACAGCACGCTGCATTCCCATCTGCGCATGGACGGCGCCTGGTTCGTGTACCGCGCCGGCGAGAGGTGGCGGCACCCGGCCTTCAAGGTGCGCGCGATCGTGGGCACCGCCGAGCGTGAGGCCGTCGGCGTGGACATCGCGGAGGTCGAGGTCGTCCCCACCCGCGACGAGGGTGAGCTGGTGGGCTACCTCGGACCGGATCCGCTCGCCGCGGACTGGGATGCGGCCGAGGCCGTGCGACGACTCGGTGCCGACACCCGCAGCATCCACGTGGCGCTGCTCGACCAGCGAAACGTGGCCGGGTTCGGGAACGAGTACGCCGCGGAACTCCTGTTCCTGCGCGGAATCCTCCCGACGACGCCGACGGCGGACGTCGACGTGGCCGCGCTGCTCGACCTGGGTGTGCGCACCATCCGCGCGAACCGCGACCGCCGCCACCGCACCTTCACCGGCATCGATCGTCCGGGCCAGGGGACATGGGTGTACGGACGTGCCGGACGCCCGTGCCGCCGCTGCGGCACCCTCATCCGACGGGGCGAGCAGGGCGCCGATCCCACCCGCGAGCGCATCACGTTCTGGTGCCCGCGCTGCCAGCGCTGAGCCGCATCCATCCGGGGGAATGAAAACACCCCGCCCGTGGTTGTTGATATATCCGGAGAACTCCGGAACACGGGAGGAATCGTGGGCAAGAACTACGTCGACATCGAGAACGACCACGGGGCGACGCTGCGGTACCGCAAGCACGCCAACGGTCGGGGTCTCGTCGCGCACGGCGCGAAGGTGCACCCCAAGGCACACATCGAGGCGGGCGCCTACATCGAACCCGGCGCGCGCGTCGGGGCGGGAGCCATCATCGCGCGCGGGGCGTGGATCGACGAAGACGCCGTGATCGGCGAGGGCGCGTACATCGACGCGCACGCGCACGTGGGACCGGGGGCGGCGGTGGGCGACCACGCGCACGTCGGCGTCCGCACCGACATCGGCCCCGGCGCCCGCATCGTTCCCGGCGCCCGCATCGGCGACGACGAGACGGTCGCCGCCGGCCTCACGGTCGCCACGGATCAGAAGGGCCTCTGGCTGGCCGCCTGACCGCGACTCGGGCAGGGCCGGGCCGCACCGGGCGTCACCGCCCGGCGGCCGGTCACTCGCCGTCGGACGAGGATCGCCGACCCGTCATCACGAGGTCGAACGTGCTGCTGTTCGTGCCCAGGTAGTTCACGTGGACGGAGGCGGCCACGACGTTCTCGCCGTCGTGCAGCAGGCCGCGCGGCACGGTGAACGTCACGGGGTCGTCCGTGGCGTTGTCGGTTGAACGCCCGACGTCTGCGAACGTCTCACTCGTGGGCTTCTTCGACGCGAGGTGCGAGGTGCCGATCAGGGTGCCGTTGACCCAGACCGCGACGCCGTCATCGGCCCTCGTGCTCACCGTCACCGTCGACAGCTCCTCGACGTCGTCCAGCTCCACCGTCTTCCGGAACAGCATCGCCCGCGCGCGGTTCTCCGGCGGCGGGCCGAGGTCGATCGGCGTCTGCACGCCCTTGCCCCACCCGAGCGGGGCCGCGCCGGTCTGCCAGTCGTCGTCGTCGAACGCCGCGCTCTTCCACCCGCGCGGCCACGCGCCGAGCTCGTTCCACACCTTCCAGTCCGACCCGCCGCGCAACAGCACCCGGTCGTCCGTCGGCGTGAGGTCGAGCGGGAGCGCGAAGCGGCCGTCGTCGTCCTTCTCGTACTGCCGCAGCGTGGGCGAGTACGTGTGGGCATCGACCGTGCCCGCGGCCGGGTCGACGGTGTAGTACCGCAGCCACCCGTCGCCGCCGTTGGCGCGGCCCTGGTAGTTCGACAGGATCTGCGGCACGGGGCGCCCGCACGCGTTGAGGTCGCTGCGCCGCGCCTCGCCCGCGTCTCCCACCGCCCAGTGCCCGTTGACCACCATCGCGATGGAGCAGTTCTGCGAGATGAAGTCCCGCCACAGGTCGACCTCGGTCACCGGGGTCACGTCGGTGCGCTCGGTGGCGGTCGACCGCGCGCCGCCCGTGGTGATGAGACCGTGGACGGCCAGGATCACCGTCCGGTCGGGGTGCGCGTCGATCACGCGCTGCGCCCACTCCAGTGCGTACGCGGGCGTCTCGTACTCGAGGCTGAGCAGCAGCAGCTTCGTGTCGCCCACGGTCAGCAGGCTGTAGTTGTCCTTGTTCTGGCGGTCGATGCCGTCCGGTCCGAACCGGTCCTGGCCGAGGTACCCGCCGTACGACACCGTCGCGCTGTTCCAGGTCGCATCGGCGTAGCGGCTCGGCGGGAAGTACTCGTCGTACGTGCTCGACTCGCCCGTCGTCACGTCGAGGTCGTGGTTGCCCGGCAGCACGGAGCTGGGCACCCCGGCGTCGTCGAGGATCGCCATCGCGCGGCTCGCGCGCTCCCACTGGTGCACGTCGGGCCAGGAGTCGACGAGGTCGCCCACCTGGATCACGAACTTCGTGTTGAGCTGCTCACGGGTGTCGACGATCCACTGCGTCTGCGCGTTCAGGCTCTGCGCGAGCTCGTCCGAGACGGTGTACTTCTGCGTGTCGGGCAGCACCACGATCGTGAAGGGCTCCGGGCGCTCGCGCTCGTCGTTCCCGGCGCTCGTGATCGCCGCCGGGGAGGCCAGCACGAGTCCCCCGAGCACGGCGAGCACCCCGCCGAGCACCCGCACACCGCGGCTCCTGCGCATCGCAGAGCGCATCTCCCCACCCCCGTTCGCCGTCGATCCCCACGATCGACCGCCCGCCCTCTCCGTCCCACAGCGGAGGTGCATCCAGGGTCACAGGTCGGACGCCGAATGCACAACGGGCAGTATGACAGGGTCACGCCCGATCAGAGCAGTCGGCGCTCCGACGCCCACGCCGTGAGCTCGTG
Organism: Microbacterium sp. PF5; assembly: GCF_004794315.1. Classification (NCBI taxonomy): domain Bacteria; kingdom Bacillati; phylum Actinomycetota; class Actinomycetes; order Micrococcales; family Microbacteriaceae; genus Microbacterium; species Microbacterium sp. PF5. The sequence continues at coordinate 24,499 of NZ_SSDQ01000140.1, forward strand.
CCGGGACGACAGCTGGAGCTTGCGCAGCACCGACGACACGTGCGTCTCGACCGTCTTGATGGAGATGAACAGCGCGGCGGCCACCTCCTTGTAGGCGTAGCCGCGGGCGATCAGCCGCATGACCTCCTGCTCGCGCGCCGACAGCCGATCGAGCTCGTCGGTCGCGGTGGCCGTCTCCCCGGCGACCGCGCCGAAGGCATCGAGCACGAACCCGGCGAGGCGCGGCGAGAACACCGCGTCGCCCTCCGCGACCGCGTGCACGGCCGCGCTCACCTCGCCGCCCGACGAGCCCTTCGTGATGTAGCCGCGGGCCCCGGCACGGATCACCCGCACCACATCGGCGGCGGCATCCGACACGCTCAGCGCGAGGAACCGCGTGCTCGACGGCAGCGATCCGCGGATCACCGCCTCTCCCCCGGTCGCGTCGTCGCCCGCACCACCGGGAAGGTGCACGTCGAGCAGCACCACGTCGGGCTGCGTCTCGGCGATCACCGCGACCGCGGATGGCACGTCCGCCGCCTCGCCCACCACGGTCACGCTCGCGTCGAGGTCGGCGCGCAGCCCGGAGCGGAAGATCGAGTGGTCGTCGACGATCACGACGCGGATGCTGTCAGCCACGGGTCTCCTGTCCGAGCGGGGTGCGGTCCTGCGCGGGAACCGCCGGCAGGGTGAGGTGCACCTCGGTGCCGCCGTCGTCGCTGCGCACCGCGCCCGACCCGCCCACCCTGCGCATGCGGCCGATGATCGACTGGCGCACGCCCAGGCGGTCGCCGGGCACGTCGTCGAGGCGGAAGCCGCTGCCGCGGTCGCGCACGTACACGTCGACACCCCGCGCGCTGCCCTCGATGTACACCGCGACCTCGCCGCCCGCATGCCGTGCCGCGTTCAGCATCGCCTCGCGGGCGGCCGCCGCCAGCTCCCCGCTCGCCCGCTCCGCGGACAGCCCGGCCGACACCACCTCGATGCGCACCGGGTGGTCGAGCTCGAGCGCGGCAGCGTAGTCGCGCAGGTCGGTGGACAGGTCGCTGTCGGCCGGGGCGTCGCCGTCGTACAGCCAGGCGCGCAGCTCGCGCTCCTGCGCGCGGGCGAGCCGGGCGGCCTCGCTCGATGCGCCGGCGCGGTTCTGGATGAGCGCGAGCGTCTGCAGCACGGAGTCGTGCAGGTGCGCCGCCATCACGCTGCGCTGCTCCTCCCTGATGCGCCGGATGCGCTCGCCCGCCAGCTCGCGCCACCGCGGGATCAGGGCCGACGCGACCACCGCGATCAGCCCGCCGAGCGGCAGCAGCGCCAGGGCCACCCCGGAGCGGGCGATGGGCCACGACAGCAGCAGCAGCGAGACGAGCCCGAGAAGCAGCACGGCGAGGATCCGCACCCACACGGTATGCCGGGGGCCGCGGGCCGTGTCGGTGCGGTCGATCAGCGTGGCCCAGAGCCCGGCGGCGGTGGCCCCGAGGGCGGTGCCGCCGACGACCACGGCGGCGACCGAGGGCGGGATCGACCCGTCGAGCGCCTCGCTCCCACCCCGCCACACCACGATCACGAGGGCGCCCACCGCGGCCGGGGCGAGCAGCAGCCACGCGACGGGAACGCGACGGGTGGGCGCGGCCTCCCCCTCCGCCCACGGCATGAAGGCCCAGCACCACGCATACAGCAGCACGCCGGCGCCGCCACACAGCGTGAGCGCGAGGAACAGCGCCCTGACCATCCACGCGCGCACACCCAGGTGGCGCGCGAGCCCGGCGCTCACCCCGGCGACCAGGCAGTCGCGGTCGCGCGCCAACGGCGGCCGCGTCGACACGGGGACGCGACCGGCGGGCGCGGGGGCGGACGCCGAGGAGGACATACCGTCATCCAATCATCCGTCGCGCCGTCCGGGGGCTCCCCGGACGCGGAACCAGGGTCCGCTCAGGGGTTCCCCCGATGGTCGGCCGGCCGCGGCGGACGGCAGGATCGAAGCATGACGATTCCGACCGCTCCCCCGCCGCCCGCCGATCCCGACACCCCGGTCGACGGCGCCGCGCCCTCCGGACGCACCGCTCCCCGCGGCGCCGAGCGCTTCCTGCTGTGGGTCGCCGGTCTCGGGGTCGCGCGCTCCGACGGGTGGCTCGGCGGCGTCGCGGCCGGCATCGCCGCACGGCTGCGCATCGACCCGCTGATCGTGCGCGGGGTGCTCGTGGTGGCCGCGCTGTTCGGACTGCCGGTGATCTTCCTCTACGCCGTCGCCTGGGCGCTGCTGCCCGACACCGACGGCCGTGTGCACCTGCGCGACCTGCTGGAGCGCCGGTACGAGCCGGTGCAGCTGGGCATCCTCGCGATGGCGATCGTCGGCCTCCTGCCCACCGCACCGCTCACCGGGCGGCTGTTCGGGCTGGGCTACGAGAGCTGGTCGGCGCTGTCCCTCTTCAGCTGGATCGTGGGCCTGGTGCTCGCGGCCGGCCTGCTCTTCCTGATCGTGCGCGCTGCGAGCCGCACCCCGGGCGCTTCCGCGCCGGACCTGCCGATGGCTTCCGCAGGTCAGGCGGCCCCGGGCGCGTCCGCCCCCCTCGCGGGTTCGGGTCCCGCCGAGGGGGCGGACGCCACCTCCGTCCCGCCGTCGACGCTCGACTCCGCGGCGGCGACCCCCGCGGACACCGTGCCGCTCGCCGACACCGGCCTCCTCCCGCCCGCCCCTCCCGCGCCCCTGCCGCCCGGAGCGAACGACCCCGCCGCGCTGGAGGCGTGGCGCGCGCAGCACGCGGCCTGGAAGGAGCAGGACCAGGCGTGGCGGCGCCAGCAGCAGGATGCGGAGCGTGCCGCCAGGGATCAGCTGCGACGGGAGCGCCAGGCCGAGGCCGCGGTGTTCGCCGCGGAGGCCGCCGAGCGACGACGCGTCCGCCGGGCGTCGAACCCGCGTGCCGGTTTCGCCGCGGTGATGGCCGCGCTCGGACTCGCGATCGTTGTCGGTGCGGGCGTGGGGCTCGCGGTGGGCGAGGGCCTGGGCGGAGCGCTCGGGCTGCTGTCGGCCGCGCTCGTGCTCGCGGTGTCGATGATCGTCGCCGGGGCACTCCGGCGCCGCAGCGGCTTCCTCGCGTTCGCGACCATCGCGACGCTCGTCGGCGGCCTCGTCGCGGGCGGCGTCGCGGCGGTGCCCGGCACCACGCTGGGGTACGCGTCGATCTCGAACAACCAGCCCGCACAGGTGCGTCAGCCGTTCGGCGACCTGTACGTGCAGCTGCACGCGCACGACGACGGACCGCGGCCCATGCTGATCGACAAGGGCTCCGGTCGCACCGAGATCTTCGTGGACGAGGGAGTGCGCCTGGCGCTGCGCGGCACGGTCGGCGACGACGTCGAGGTGAGCTGGATCCGCGTCGACCCCGAGGCCGGCCGCATCACCGACAGCGGCACCTGGCCCCTCACGCGCGACGACGGCACCTGGACCGTGTCGGAGGACATCACGTCCGGCTCCGGTTCGCCGACCACCGTGCAACCCGTCACCATCCACCAGACCAGCGGCGTCATCGCCATCACGGTCCAGGAATCACCGGAGGACGACCGATGAGCACGGACACGATCACCACCCCGCGCACCCGCTGGGCCGCCGTCATCTGGGGCGTGGTGCTGGCCGCGATCGCCGGGGCCGCCCTGTGGGTGCTCGCCGACGACGACCGCCGCGCCGCCCTCGCCGACGGAGTGGGCACCCTCACGCCCGCCACCATCCTCACCGTGGTGCTGCTGAGCGCCGGTGCGCTGCTGCTGGTGGGCGGAGCCGCCGGGCTCGTGCGGCGGGGCCAACGCCGGCGGACGGAGGGCGTCGCGGCGTTCGCCCCCGATGCGGCCGAGGCGCCGGTCGCGCACACCGCCGAGTAGCCTGGACGGCATGGCGCACCAGGGACGACGACCCGCGAAGGGTTCCGGCAAGGGCACGCCCCCGCGCCGGAACCGGGCCGTCCCCGGTGCGCGTCCGCGCCCCGGGGCGTCGAAGAAGGCCCCGGCGCCCGCGACCCGCAAGGTCGTGTTCGACGCCGCACCCGCCGCGGCGGACGAGCCGCGCACGTTCCGGCTGGGCGCCGTGCCCGGTGCCACTCCCGGCACCTGGATCGACCGGTGGAAGCAGCGCCTCCCCGACGTGCCGCTCGAGCTCGTCCCGATCGAGGTCGCCGCGCAGCGCTCGGCTCTCGACGACCTCGACGCCGCCCTCGTCCGCCTGCCGCTCGACGACGCGTCGTTGCACGTGATCCCGCTGTACGACGAGGTGCCCGTGGTCGTGGCCGCCGCGGACTCCCACCTGATGGCCGCGGACGAGCTCACCCCGGACGACCTGGACGGCGAGGTGCTCATCGCGCTGAGCGACGACGTGTGGGGCGGCCTCGCGCTCCCCGGGACGACGGCCGCGCGGTTCGCACCCCTCGCCACGTCCGACGCGATCGCCACCGCCGCCTCGGGCGTGGGCGTGGTGATCGTGCCGATGTCGCTCGCACGCCTGCACCACCGCAAGGACGCCGACCACCGCGTGCTGGCGGGCGGCCCCGTGTCGACCGTCGCGCTGGCCTGGCGCCGCGACCGGACGACGCCCGACGTCGAGGCGTTCGTCGGGATCGTGCGCGGACGCACCGCGAACTCGTCCCGCTGAGCGCGTCGGCGCCGTCCCGGCCCCTCGTTAGAATCTCCTGATGGCCTCGCTCCTCTATGTCTGCGTGCGTCCCGAGGTCGGGGCGGCCGACGCCGAGCACGCCTCCTTCCGCCGGGCGCTCGGCGTGGACGTGGTCGACCGGCTCGACCTCCTGCATGAGCCGCTGAGCCCCGCGCATCTGGAGCGCTACCGGGGCATCGTGATCGGGGGATCGCCGTTCAACGTGAGCGACCGGGTGAAGAGCCCGACGCAGCAGCGCGTGGAGGCCGATCTGGAGACGATCGCGCACGCCGCGACCGCGGCCACCGTGGCGGCGTTCTTCACGTGCTTCAGCATCGGCGTGCTCACGCGGATGCGGGGCGGCGAGGTGGTCACGACCATGCCGGAGCCGGCGAGCGCGACCGTGATCCGCACGACGGCGGAGGGCGACGCCGACCCCGTGTTCGGGCCGAGCGGGCCCGCGCTCACGGTGTTCACCGCGCACAAGGAGAGCGCCGCGGCCGTGCCTCCGGGCGCGGTGCTGCTCGCCACGAACGACGCCTGCCCCGTGCAGGCCTACCGGGTGGGGTCGCACCTGTACGCGGCGCAGTTCCACCCGGAGCCCACGCCGCGCGACTTCGCCGACCGGATGACGTTCTACCGCACCACGGGCTACTTCGACCCCGAGCGGTTCGACGCCGTGCAGCGGGAGGTGCTCGCGGCGTCGGTGACCGAGGGGGCCGCGCTGCTGCGGCGCTTCGCGGAGACCTTCGCCTGAGCCGTCACCGCGCCCTCACGCGGTGGCGCCACCGCGCAGCAGCTCGATCCGCTCGCGGAGATACGACTCCAGGGGCATGAAGCCGCCCGCGGTGCTCCACCGCACCGACGGCACCCCGTCGACGAGGGCGAGCGGGCCCGAGGAGCCGCCCGCGTCCACCCCGGCGACGTCGATCACGCTCCAGCCCACGTGCACCACCTCGCCCTCCCGGAAGCCACCGCGCAGAGCCTCCGCTCGGCGCTCGGCGCGCGCCCGCGCCGACTCGGCCGTGTAGCCGCGGCGTCCGGGGTCGGCCGCCCGCAGCACCTCGGCGGTGGCGAGGGCGTGCGTGTCGGTGAGCAGCAGCACGCCCAGATGCCAGGCGTCCCCCACGCGCACGATGCGGCGACCCCGCCAGCGCGACTCCCGTTCCTCGCCGAGCCCCTCGCGCGGCACCCCGGCGAGCGCGGCCACCGCGTCGGTCAGCAGGGCGGAGGCGGAGGTCACAGCTCCCCCTGCCTGGTGCGGTCGGCGAGGGCGGGCCCGACCACCGGAGCGCGGTCGCCGCGGAGGGTCATGCCGATCAGCGGGTACAGCAGCACGGACAGCATGCCGGCACCGACGAGCGCCGCGGCCGTGCCCGTATCGAGCATGTCCTGATCCACGCCGATACCGGTGACGGCCACGATGATGGGCAGACCGGTCGCGGCGAGCAGGCCAAGGGCGGTGCGGTCGCGCAGGCCCGCTCCCGCCGGCGCGGACAGTTGTGCGGCCGACCCGCGGAACACCAGCAGCGCGACCAGGAACACCGGCACCAGCGCCAGTGCCGTCGGCGACGACCGCAGCGCGTCGAGGTCGAACGTGACGCCGGTGTAGAGGAAGAAGATCGGCACGAGGAAGCCGAACGCGATCGCCTCGATCTTGCTCTCGACCTCCTCGGCGTCCTTCTTCGGGGCCCGCGCCATGATGATCCGCCAGATCGCGCCGGCGACGAACGCCCCCAGCAGCATGTCGAGGTCGAGCATCACGCTGAGTCCGACCAGGGCGGCGATCAGCAGGATCACGAACCGCACCCCGAACTGGTCGGAGGTGTGCAGCGTCGCCCGCACGATGCCGTGCAGTCGCCCGTGCGGCATGCGGTGGGCGATCAGGACGGCGAGTCCGGCGAGCACCACGAAGGTCAGCAGGACCGCGGTCGCCAGGGGCGTGGTCCTGGTGCTGAGGAACAGGGAGATGGCGATCAGCGGCAGGAACTCCCCGACCGCCCCGATCGTGCTGATCGCCCGGCCGAACGGGCTGTCCAGCTCCCGCGCGTCACGGAGGATCGGCATGAGCGTGCCGAGGGCGGTGGAGCTGAGGGCGATCCCGATGACGACCATGCCCTCCCCCGGCGCGAAGAAGAACCCGAGCCCGATCCCGAGCAGCACGCTGAGCAGCCACCCGAGCGACGCCCGCGCGAGCGGCTTCCCGGCGACCGTGCGGAAGTCGATCTCGGAGCCGGCGACGAAGAACAGCACGGCCAGGCCGAAGTCGCTCAGCTTCTCCAGCAGCGGACCCGGCTCGACCCAGCCGAGCACGGCGGGGCCGACGAGGATCCCCAGCACGAGCTCGAACACGATGATCGGCACGCGTACGAGCGGCCGGACGCCCCGGGCGAGCAGAGGGGCGGCGACCGCCAGCAGGGGGATCAGCACCAGGCCGACGTCGCTCGCGTCCACGGTCTCAGGGTAGCGACGCCCCCGGCGATTCGCTCCCCGCCCGCGCGACACGGCAGAATCGAGGCACACCCTGGAGGAGCCCCCATGAGCCAGCCCGATACCGCCCGCCTGCTGATCGCCTGCGACGACCAGCCCGGCATCGTCGCCGCGGTCGCCGGCGTGCTCGCGCGGCACGGTGCGAACATCATCTCGCTCGACCAGCACTCCACCGACTCCGAGGGCGGACGCTTCTTCCAGCGCACCGTCATCCACCTCCCCGGTCTGGCCGCCGCGCGCCCCGCGCTCGAGGCCGACATCGCCGACGTCGCGGAGCGCTTCGGCATGGAGTGGTCGCTGCACGACGTGTCCCGGCGCAAGCGCGTCGCGATCTTCGTGTCGAAGTACGACCACTGCCTCATGGAGCTGCTGTGGCGCACGCAGCGCGGGCAGCTCGACATCGACATCACCATGGTCGTGTCGAACCATCCCGACCTCGCCGAGGCCGTGCGCTCGTTCGGCGTGCCGTTCGTGCACATCCCCTCGGGCGACAAGCAGGCCATGGAGGAGCGACAGCTCGAACTGCTGCAGGGCAACGTCGACCTGGTCGTGCTCGCCCGCTACATGCAGATCCTCACGGACGACTTCATCACGCGCCTCGATGCCCCCGTCATCAACATCCACCACTCGTTCCTGCCCGCGTTCATCGGCGCCAACCCGTATGCCAGGGCCAAGGAGCGCGGCGTGAAGCTGATCGGGGCGACCGCGCACTACGCCACGGCCGACCTCGACGAGGGGCCGATCATCGAGCAGGACGTCACGCGGGTGACGCACTCCGAGTCCGCCGCCGAGCTGCAGAGCCGGGGCGCCGACGTCGAGCGCCTCGTGCTCGCGCGCGCCGTGCAGTGGCACGCCGAGGACCGCGTGATCGTGCACGGCCGCTCGACCGTCATCCTCTGACCCGCTTCACTCCCCCGGGAGCCCGGCGAGCACGTCGACGGCGAGACCGTGGGACGCCGCGGTGGGGAGTGACGGTCGTACCTTCATGCCGAGTCCTATAGGAGCGGCATACAACGACTGAAGTCGGCCGCCCAGTATCACGTTACAGGTGATATGTCTGTAGGCCGAAGACCCTACATACAGTTTTTGGCTCCCGTCTAAGAATGGGAACGGAGAGTCGACCTGGCCTCCGTATCAGAAATGGGGACGAAACGATGAGGACAAAAAGAACGACGAGACTGGCGATCTATGCTGCGCTTCTCTCCGGTGCGCTCGTGGCATCCGGAGTCACGGCGGCCAGCGCGGAGGAACGTGATCCTGTAGCGGATGCCATCGCACAAGCGCCGCTGAACGCACAGGTCATCAACGATCAGCACGAGTCGGCTTCGGTCGACTTGAGCACAGGGGAGGGCGCCCTGGTGGCGGAGAACGCACACCATCAGGAAGCGAGCATTTCGTACGACCTCGACTCGGGACCGTCGCTCACGCTCACAGCTCAGGACAGCAGAAGTTCAGACGGCGCGGATACCACCGCGCAGGTGCTCTCCGATGGGAGCGCGCGGCTTCTGACGGTATTCACTGACGCTGATTCGAATCTCGTGTCCAAGTACGCTACCGAGATTCCGGAAGGGTGGGCTGCTCAGAAGCGTTCAGATGGAGGCTACGACATCGTTCCCGGCCCTGTTCTCCGTGACGCTCTGGGGAAGCACGGACTCAGCGGCGAATTCGTTCTGGCAACAATCGACGCTCCCTGGGCCGTCGATGCCAACGGCGCGGAAGTTGCAACGTCCTTCGAGCTCGTCGGGAACCAACTCCTGCAGAGAATCAAACCGGACGCGAACACCGCTTTCCCCGTGACCGCTGATCCTCGCGTCGTTGGCCACGGTTACTACTTCTCGATCTATTACAACAAGTCCGAAACCCGAAGCATGCGAGACACAGGCGCCGTTGTCGGGTTCATTCTCGCCGCGGGTGCAGCGATCGCAGCGCTGCCTGGCGGGGTAGCTGTCAGCGCCGTGCTGTACACGGTTGGTGCGGGCGCAGTTGCGGCGATCGCGACCGTGGCAGGCAACGCGTCCGGCGAAGGTCGCTGCCTCAAGCTCGACGTCCCGTCGTTTATTCCCACGAGCGTGAAGTGTTAGGTTTGCCCGCATGCTCTGGGTGATGATGTCTGCGATGTTCTTCTTGGTGGTGTTCTTCGCCATCGCGAGCAGGTCACATAAGAAGCACCGCAAGAACCGACGTACGCCGCGCGAGTAGAGCCGGCAGTGGGCGTAGTTCCGCAGCGATCGCCCGCGCTTCCGCCCGACGGAAGTGCGGGCGTTTTGCTGCACAGACCGACACGGGTGCACTGAGATCGCCAACGAATCACTCCCACGCATGCCGGTTCTCCCGAATCCGGCTATCAAGCTCAGAGGTCGCACGGGATAGTCGATCAGGCAGCCTCTCGTCCCGGATCCACTCGACGAGGACACGCCCATCGACAAGCCCGGCGGCGAGCTCGGCGAACACGTCGGCGGCGGTGGTGCCGCGGGCGAGCGGAGCCGCCTGGCCCAGCCACAGCGACTGCAGCTCGCCGAGGTTCTGCTCCCCGGCCGCCGTGCGGAAGCGCCCCGTGAGCCAGTTCTGCATCGGGAAGGGGGCGATGGTGCCGCTCGCCTCGATCGCCCGCACGGCGCGGTTGCGGGCGCCGCGCGCGAGCCGTCCGCTCATCGCCCGGGTCAAAACGGTGTCGTCCGCGGCGGTCGCGCGGATCGCGTCCCGGTGTGCCGCCGTCGCCGCGGACTCGTCCGTGGCGAGGAAGGCCGTCCCCACCTGCACGCCGGCGGCGCCGAGGGCGAGGGCGGCCGCGACGCCGCGGCGGTCCGCGATGCCGCCCGCCGCCATCACCGGCACCCCGACCGCGTCCACCACCTGCGGCACGAGCGCGAACGTCCCCACCAGAGACTCCTCGGCGGGACGCAGGAACGACACCCGGTGTCCGGCGGCCTCCGCTCCGGTCGCCACCACCGCATCCACACCGGCCTCGGCGAGCGCGACGGCCTCCGCCACCGTCGTGGCCGTGCCGACGATCCGGATGCCCCGGTCGTGAGCCTCCGCGACGACCTCGGGCGACGGCACGCCGAACACCACGCTGAGCACCGCCGGGGCGACCTCCCAGATCGCGTCGAGCTGCTCGTCGAGCGGCGGGACGTAGCGCTCCGGCCGCGTCGGCACGGCGACCCCCACGGCCTCGTAGAACGGCTGGAGCGCCTGGGCGAAGACCGTGTGCTGCGGGTTGGGCTCGACCTCGTCGCCGGTCGGCAACCAGATGTTCAGCGCGAACGGCCGGTCGGTCGCGGCGCGCAGCTCGGACCCGGTCGCCCGGATACGGTCGCCGTCGTAGCCATAGAGGCCGAACGACCCCAGGCCCCCGGCGTTGCTCACGGCCGCGGTGAGCGCGACGGACGACAGCCCGCCGAAGGGACCGAGGACGATCGGGTGCGTGATGCCGAACAGGGTGCGCAGGTCGCTCATGCTTCGACGTTACGCCCGCGGCGGACGACCGCGGGCGTAACGACGCCCCCTGCTAGCCTCGGTGGCAGAGAGCGGGGTGTGCACATGCGGCAGTGGATCGGGCAGATGCTCGGCATCGTCGCGACCGCGCTCGGGCTCGTCGCTCTTCCTGATGCCACCGCGCTCGGGCTCGCCGTGGCCCTCCTCGCGGTGACCGCGCTGACCCTCGCCGTCGTGCTGAGCGTGCGTCAGCGACCGGAGGCCGACGCCCCGCATCCCCTCCGCGCCATCGACGTCGGCACTCTGCTGCCGCAGAGCGACCCGGATGCCGCGGGGCATCCGCGTCCGCGGGCGCCGGGAGTCGCGATCGCCGCGTAGCCCGTTCCGACGGGAGCGCGCGGCCTTCGCCGACCCTTCCCGACCTCACGAACGGACACCCGTGGACATCTTCGCCTTCCCTCCCCTCGCCGCGCTCCTGAACGCGGCCTACACGGCCCTGACCGGCCTCTCCACCGCCCTCGAGCCCCTCGTCGGCCCGTCCGCCGCGGCCCTCGCCGTGGTCCTCGTCACGCTCCTGGTGCGTGCCCTCCTCATCCCCGTCGGCATCTCGCAGGCGAGGGCCGAGCAGACCAGGGCGCGCCTCGCTCCGCGGCTGCGCGAACTGCAGCGTCGGAACAAGAAGAACCCCGAGCGGCTGCAGAAGGAGATGATGGAGCTCTACCGCTCCGAGAACACCTCGCCGTTCGCCGGGATGCTCCCCGTGCTGGCCCAGGCCCCGGTCGTCGGGCTGCTCTACACGCTGTTCCTGCGACCCGAGATCGCCGGACACCCGAACGACCTGCTGGCCCACGACCTGTTCGGCGCCCCGCTGGGCACGAGCCTGGTCTCCGCACTGTTCGGCGGCACCGCGACCCCGGCGACGTTCGCGGTGTTCGGGGTGCTGCTGGCGGTGATGATCGCGGTCGCCGAGGTCACCCGGCGCGTGTTCCGCCCCGCGCCCGTCGAGGGCGACGACTCGCCGCTCAGCTCGCCCGGGGTGCTGCGGGCGATGTCGGCGCTGCACTACCTCACAGCCGTGTTCGCGGCGTTCGTCCCGCTCGCGGCCGCGCTCTACCTCACGGTCACGGTCGTGTGGACGCTCGTGCAGCGCGTGGTGCTCCGCCGGCGGTTCCCCCTGCCGGAGCCCGCCGCCGCCCGCGCGTGACCTCGGGGTCAGTCGGGCAGCGGGATCGGGGCGGTGAAGGGGCCGGACGGCTCCTCACCCCTCCGGTCCCGGCGCACGCCGAGGGTCGTCCCCACGCTCGCGGCGATCACGAGCGCGACGGCCAGCAGCCGCAGCACCGTCGCGTCCTGCCCCAGGAGGAGCCATCCGGCGAGGGTCGCGAACGCGGGCTCCAGGCTCAGCAGCACGCCGAACACCCGCTGCGGCAGGCGACGCAGCGCCGCCAGCTCGAAGCTGTACGGGATGACCGACGACAGCACGGCCGTCACCGCGGCCAGCAGCAGCAGCGACGGGTCGGCGGCGACCGTCGCGGCCGCGGGCACCCCCACGGGGATCAGCAGCACCGCCGCCACGACGAGCCCCATCGCGAGCCCGCTGCTGCCGGGGATGAGGGCTCCGACGCGGGCGCTCATCCGGATGTACATCACCCAGAAGCCGGCCGCGATCAGGATGAAAACCACGCCGAGCGGGTCGAGGGGCTCCGCGCCGATCAGGCCGTCGATGCCGAGCAGCGCCATGCCGAGCAGGGCCACCGCGACCCAGACGGCATCGGCGAGCCGCCGGGTGAGCACGGCCGCGAGCACGAGCGGGCCGAGGAACTCGATCGCCACGGCCGGCCCGAGCGGGATGCGGTCGATGGCGGCATAGAAGAAGCCGTTCATCGCGGCGAGCGACACCCCGAAGAGCACGGCCGCGAGCCACTGCTGCCGCGTCCACCCACGCACCCTCGGGCGCACGAGCACGACCAGCAGCACCGCGGCGATCGCGACCCGCAGCGAGGTCACGCCCCAGGGGCCGAGGACGGGGAAGAGCTGCGCGGCGACGGCGGCCCCGAACGGCAGCGAGAGGCACGAGCCGATGACGAGCGCGACCCCCACGAGGGTGCCGGATGCCGCGGGTTTCTGCACCATACGAGCTTAGGCGGCGGGAGCCCGTCGCCCCGCCGCCCACGCAGCTCGATGGGGCCTCAGAGGGCCTTGCCCCCGGTCACCGCGACGACCGTGCCCGAGACGTACGACGACTCCTCCGACGCGAGGAACACGTAGGCGCCGGCGAGTTCGGCCGGCTGTCCGGCGCGTCCGAGCGGGGTGTCCTGCCCGAAGGTCTCCAGGCGCTCGGGACCCCACCCGGTAGCGGGGATCAGCGGCGTCCAGATCGGCCCGGGCGCCACAGCGTTCACGCGGATACCGCGCGGGCCCGCCTCCTCGGCGAGCGCCTTCACGAACGCGACCTGCGCGGCCTTCGTCATGGCGTAGTCGATCAGTCCCGGCGAGGGCTGCGCCGACTGCACCGATGAGGTGACGATGATGCTGGCGCCGGGCTCCAGGTCGGGGAAGGCGGCGCGCGCGGAGAAGATCAGCCCGGCCAGGTTCGTGTCGAACACGCGACGCATCTTCTCGGTGTCGAGGTTCTCGAAGCCGTCGATGTCGTGCTGGTAGGCGGCGTTCAGCACCAGCACGTCGAGTCCCCCGAGCTCGGTCCGCGCCCGGTGCACCGCCTCCGTCGCGAACGCCTCGTCCCGCACGTCGCCGGGGATGCTGACGCCGGTGCGTCCGGCCTCGCGCACGAGGGCCAGCGTGTCCTCCGCGTCGTCCTGCTCCTCGGGCATGTGCACGATCGCGACGTCGGCACCCTCCCTGGCGAAGGCGATCGCGACCGCGCGACCGATGCCCGAGTCACCGCCGGTGATGAGCGCGCGTCGCCCCTCGAGCCGTCCGTGGCCCACGTACGAGGACTCGCCGTGGTCGGGTTCGGGCGTGGTGCGCTCGGTGAGTCCGGGCTGATCCTGGCTCTGCGCCGGGAAGCCCTCCTCGCGGTGCGCGTGCCGGGGGTCAGTGAGGCCGCTGTCGCGGGTGGTGTCGGTCATGTCCGCTCCTCCTGTGTCGAGTGGCTGTCGTGTCGTGCTCGGATCGAGCATCACGGCAACCGCCGACCGGGGGCAGGGGGTTGACACCTCAGAGCGGCGGTGTGACCGGGGTGTCTCCGCCCGGCTGCTCGCCCGCCTCCGCGGGCTCCGGCACCAGGTACAGGCCGCTGGGGGCGTTGGCGGTGAAGGCGAGCGCCTCGATCCAGGCGCGGTTGATCGAGGGCTGCCGGCTGCCGAAGTACTTGAAGACGAGCGAGCTGCCCGGCTGGATCCACACCGTGGTGCGTCCGCCGCCCACGCTCGCGTCCTCGCGCCAGCTGAACGGGAACGGCTCCCCCCGGCGCAGCTTCGCCGTGATCACGAGCTGCAGGTGCGTGAGGGCGCGATCCTCGATCTCGCTCTTCACGCTGCCTTCGTAGATGAACTTGCCCATCGGGTGATGCTCCTCGGTCGATCCGGTTCCCACCCGGCCACCGCCGGGATCATGCCCTGGGGGTAGCGTAAGCCCTCGCCCCGGGCGGGCCGCAACTCCGCGGGTCGAGCGGTCTGCTGGAGCGCGCGGGGGCCGGAAGTCAAGCCCCGCGCGCGGGATTCCGGAGCGGACTAGCCTCGGGGCCATGACACCCGAGGAGGGCACCGCCATGAACGCACGCCACATCGACGACCGTCCCGACGAGGGCTACACGCCCGGCACCACCCACGCCGAGCGGGGCGCCGGCAACCCGCGCCTGCGCGTGCGCCGCGACGACGAGCGCACCGAGTTCGCCCTCGACGTCGACGAGGTGCGCATCGGATCGGCGGCGGGCAACGAGCTGCGCCTCGCCGACACCGAGCCCGTGCACGCGACGGTGGTGCACGACGACCGCGACGAGTACGTGGTGACGCTGCACGCCGACGGCGAGATGAACTCGAACCCCGACGCCGACGCCACGCACCCCGGCGAGCGCACCGAGACGCTGCGCACCGGCTCGCGGTTCACGGTCGGCCCGTGGGAGCTGGTCTTCGCCCGCGACGAGTTCGCCGACCACGGGCGCCCCTACGGCGGACGCCTCGGCGGGGAGTACTCCGACCAGCCGCTGCAGCCGCCGCGCCCCGACTACGACGGCGACGGCGAGCGCGCGCCTCAGTCGGACTCCGACGCCGAGGTGTGATGCGGCGTCCCCACGGGCTTCGATTCGGCTGACCCGCGCTGACGCAGGTAGATCGCGAACGCGACCATGGTGCCGACGGCCAGGAACTCCGACTGCCAGTTCTGCAGCGTCCGATCCCAGAAGTCGGGCGAGACCACGTAGTCCAGCCAGGTGATCGCCGCCGCGCCGTGCTGCGCGTTCTCCGCGTTCATCACGACGGTCCCGGCGAGCGACTGCGCCAACCACGACAGCAGGAACACCGCCCCCATCACGATCAGCAGCGAGTTGCCGAACACGGCGGCGCGCCACCCGCCCGCCCTGGCCCATCGTGGGGAGTCAGGGCGGGCGTGGCGTCCCACCAGCTGATCCGCGTCGCTCCCCGGACCCTCGTCTCCCGGCTTCTTCGACTCGGGTGAACCGCGCTGCACGAACCAGATCGTCGCGGCGATGAACAGGAAGAACTGCAGGAACTCGGACTGCCAGTTCTCGGCCACGTCGACCGCGAAGTCCGACGACCACACGAAGTCGAGGAAGCCGATCGTGGCCCGTCCGTGCTCCGCGAGCTCGTCGTTGTTGCGCAGGTATCCGGCGATCGACTGGCCGATCAGCGCCGCCGCGAACAGCGCGAGGAAGAACAGGCTGAGGGCGTGATCCCTGATCCGGCTCCGCACGGTCATCGACCTCCCAGCGGCAGCGCGATCATGATCGCCAGCCCGACCGCGATGATGCCCGCCCACGTCCTGAAGACCGCGCGCATCCCCGCGGTGTCCCGCGTCTGCTCTCCCGCGTCCGCCTCCTCGCGACGTCCGATGGACCGACCCTCGCCGGACCGGACGACCACTGGCAGGGGCTTGACGCCGTCGCTCTCCTTGTCAATCCCCTGCGTCCGTGTCGCCCCGTCCCCTACCGTCGGATCAGGCGCCGCGGCGGGACGCGTGGCGCGACGACCGAGATGAGAGGATCGCCCATGACGCGCACGTCCGAGAGCAGCGAGCGATGACCGCGCCGAACGAGACGCCCGAGCTGGAGCGGCTGAGCGAGCTCGCCCGCACCCGCGGTCTGCGGGTGAGCGTGGCGGAGTCGCTCACGTCCGGGCGGCTCGCGAACACCATCGGCGCCGGGGAGAGCGCGTCCGACTGGTTCGCGGGCGGCATCGTGGCCTACTTCACCGAGGTCAAGGAGCGGGTGCTCGGTCTCACGCCGGGAACCGACCCCACCTCCGCGGCGTGCGCCGAGCAGCTCGCCACCGGGGCCCTGCGGCTGTTCGAGGCGGACATCTGCGTCTCGACCACGGGTGTCGGTGGCCCGGGCCCCGAGGGCGGCCACCCCGCCGGCACCGTGTACCTCGGCTGGGCGACCGCGGAGGACTCGGGCCACCGGCGGCTCGCGCTCACGGGCGACCCCGACGAGGTGCTGTCGGCGAGCGTCGACGCCGCGGTGCGGCTGCTCGCGTTCCACGCCGAGGGCCTGCACCCCGCGGGGCCCCGCCGCGGGTCGGGCGGCGAGGACTAGCGGCCCGGCACGAGGCCGATGCGCAGCGGGGCTCCGGGGGCCGCCGCTTCGGTGAGGGCCGCGTCGATGTCGAGCAGCGAGCGCACGGCGCCGACCGCGTCCGCGAAGGGGTAGGCGCGGCCGCGACCGGCGAGGAACGCGACCGCGTCGGCGAGGTCCTGCGACGTGTAGTTGTGCATCCCGGTCACGGTGACCAGGCGCCGCACCACGGCCTCGGCATCCACGGGCACCGGCTCGGCGGGGAACACGCTGCCGACCAGCACGACCGTGCCACCCACCGCGACCCCGGCCAGTGCCTCCGCGACCGCGTGCCCCGACGCCTCGATCACGACGTCGGGCTCCCGGTCGAGCGCGGTGGCCCCGAAGCGCGCGGCGAGGGCCCGTCGCGCGGGGTCGGGGTCGCGCACCTCCACCACCGCC
>NZ_SSDQ01000141.1:0-10314 GCF_004794315.1 Microbacterium sp. PF5
CCGCGCCCGGCTCAGGTTCGGGGGCCGGCGGAGCGGGCGCGGGAGCCGGAGCAGCCGGGGGTGCGGGAGCGGGCGCGGGGGTACCAGCGCCCGGGGTGATGCGCTCCCCGTAGCGCGGCGGCTCGTCCAGGTTCACGGGCGGGCGCACCGGAGCGACCCGCGTGGCACCGAGCACCTGGCGGGCCTTGGCCAGCGACGCCGCCTGCACCGTGACCTCGTAGTGATCGGCGGCGAACTGCGTGACGCTCGCGAAGTCGCGGCGCCGGCGGACGATCGCGTACGTCACGAGGCTCAG
Organism: Microbacterium sp. PF5; assembly: GCF_004794315.1. NCBI lineage: Bacteria > Bacillati > Actinomycetota > Actinomycetes > Micrococcales > Microbacteriaceae > Microbacterium > Microbacterium sp. PF5. The sequence goes on from NZ_SSDQ01000141.1 coordinate 296, forward strand.
CAGCATGCCGACCGCGACACCGATGAAGACGAATCCCACGAACAGCTGGATGGGGACCTCGGGGTTGCCGAGCACGAGGATGGCCGACAGGAAGAGCCCGATCAGCACGCCGTTGATCGCGCCCGATCGGGCGGCGGCGGCATAGCCGAGGCGCCCTGTCACCCGCTCGACCGTGCGGACGCTCTGCCCGACGATCGCGATGTCCCGCGCCGGCACCTCTCCGGCGATCAGCTTCGACACCGTCTTCTGCGCGCTCTCGTAGTCGCGCATCGAGGCGACGATCTCGCCGGTGTCCGTGCCGTTCGCTGGGCGATTAAGCATGCTCATCAAGCCATTCTTCCATGCCGTGCTCACGGCCGCCGCGGATGGCGTGCGGCCGCCGCGGGCCAGACCCCCGGGATACGCTGGACGAGTGAGCACACAACGGGTCTTCGCCGCGCGCCTCGCAGGGTGCGCCGTCTTCGATCCCGTCGGCGACCGGCTCGGCAAGGTCCGGGATGTCGTCGTCGTGTATCGAAGTACCGCGGCCCCTCGTGTGATCGGCCTCGTGGTCGAGATCCCCGGCCGCCGCCACGTGTTCCTCTCGATCGGGCGGGTCACCTCGATCCGGTCGGGGCAGGTCATCACCACGGGCCTCATCAACGTGCGCCGCTTCTCACCGCGCGCCGGTGAGGTGCGGGTGCTCGCCGAGATGCTCGGGCGCCGCGTGAGCCTCATCGACGGCAGCGGCACCGCCGTCATCGAAGACGTGGCGATCGAGCCGAACCGTCTGGGCGAATGGGCCATCAGCCAGCTGTTCCTGCGGCGACCGAAGACCGGGGCCTCCCCCTTCGCCAAGGGGCCGACGACGTTCGCCGCCTGGAACGAGGTCGCCGAGGAGCGGGCGCCGGGCGAGGCGCAGTCCGCCGAGCAGCTCGTCGCGTCGTACTCCGAACTGCACGCCGCCGACCTCGCCAACACCCTCCTCGACCTGCCGCAGCAGCGCATGATCGAGGTCGCCGAAGAGCTCTCCGACGACCGTCTCGCCGACGCCCTGGAGGAGATGCCGGAGGACGAGCAGGTGCACATCCTCGACCGGCTCGGCGACGAGCGCGCCGCGGACATCCTCGACCAGATGGAGCCGGACGACGCCGCCGACCTGCTCGCACAGCTTCCGCCCAACCGCCTGGAGCAGCTGCTCGAGCTGATGGAGCCGGAAGAGGCAGAGGACGTCCGGATGCTGCTCCGCTACGGCCCCGACACGGCGGGCGGTCTGATGACGCCGGAGCCGATCATCCTCTCCGCCGACGCGACCGTGGCGGAGGCCCTGGCGCTCATCCGCCGTCATGAGCTGCACCCCGCCCTCGCCGCCGCGGTGTTCGTCACGCTGCCCCCGTTCGAGACCCCGACCGGACGCCTGCTGGGCCTCGTGCACTTCCAGCGGATGCTGCGCTACCCGCCGCACGAGCGCCTCGGCGCCATCCTCGACGACAGCCTCGAACCCGTCCCGGTCACGGCCTCCGCGGCCGAGGTCGCCCGCATGCTCGCCAGCTACGACCTGGTGTCGCTCCCCGTGGTCGACGCCGCCCACCGCCTCGTCGGCGCCATCAGCATCGATGACGTGCTGGACTACCTGCTGCCCGACGACTGGCGCACGCACGACAGCGACGACGCGTCGCCCACGACGGGGGCGCGCTGATGGCGAGGATGAGCCGGTCGACGCCGCGCCTGGACGCACCGGGGCGGGGAACCACGCGCCCCCGCACCACCTCCCGCGACCGCTTCGGACGGTTCACGGAGTGGGTGGCCCGGGCCATGGGCACGCCCGCCTTCCTCGTGATCCTCAGCCTGTTCTGCATCCTCTGGATCGGGTGGAACACGCTCATGCCGCACCACCTGCGCTTCGACGATGCGGCCCTGGGGTTCACGGCGCTCACGCTCATGCTGTCACTGCAGGCCTCGTACGCCGCCCCGCTGATCCTGCTCGCGCAGAACCGGCAGGACGACCGCGACCGCGTGCAGATCGAGCAGGACCGCCAGCGGGCCGAGCGCAACCTCGCCGACACGGAGTACCTGGCGCGGGAGATCGTGGCGCTGCGCATGGCGCTCGAGGAGCGCAATTCGCAGGCGGTCACCCGAGACGTGCTGCGCCAGGAGCTGAAGGCGCTGCTGGCCGAGCTGAACGACGCCGAGGACGAGCCGGCGGGCGGCGCGACCCCATGACCGCGGCCGACAGCGTCCGCAGCGCCGTCTCCGCCGTCACGGACCCGGAGCTGCGACGCCCCATCGGTGAGCTCGACATGGTGCGGGACATCGAGGTCGACGGCACCGTCGCGCACGTCGGGATCGCGTTGACCATCGTCGGGTGCCCCGCCGCCGACCGCATCGAGCGGGATGTCCGCGCCGCGGCCGCCGCGGTGCCCGGCATCGAGACCGTCGAGGTGGACGTGGGGGTCATGACGCCCGCCGAGCGGAAGGCGCTGACCGAGAAGCTGCGCGCCGGTCGCCCGCCGCGCCACATGCCGTTCGGACCCGAGTCGCTCACGCGCGTGATCCTCGTGTCCAGCGGGAAGGGCGGCGTCGGCAAGTCCACCGTCACCGCGAACCTCGCGGTCGCTCTCGCCCAGCGCGGGCTCGCGGTCGGCCTCGTCGACGCCGACGTGCACGGGTTCTCGATCCCCGGTCTGCTCGGCATCCCCGCCGGCACGCAGCCCACGCGCATCGACGACCTCATGCTGCCCCCGGTCGCGCACGGCGTGAAGGCGATCTCGATCGGGATGTTCCTGCGCGACGGCGAGTCGGTCGTCGCGTGGCGCGGGCCCATGCTGCATCGGACCGTGTCGCAGTTCCTCACCGACGTCTTCTTCGGCGACCTCGACGTGCTGCTGATCGACATGCCGCCCGGCACGGGAGACATCGCGATCTCGATCGGTCAGCTGCTCCCCCACGCGGAGGTCCTCGTGGTGACGACGCCGCAGGCGGCCGCATCGGAGGTGGCGATCCGCAGCGGACTGGTGGCGCGGCAGACCGGACAGCGGGTGATCGGCGTGGTCGAGAACATGGCGGCGTACACGCTCCCGGACGGCACCGTGGTCGACCTGTTCGGCGCGGGCGGCGGGGCGGCGGTCGCCGAGGCCCTGTCGGAACCCGGCTCCCCGGTGCCGCTGTTGGCATCGATCCCGCTCAGCCCCGCGCTGCGGCGGGGCGGCGACGTCGGCGACCCCGTCGTGATCGCCGAGCCGGACGACGCGGCGGCGACCGCCATCCGCACTCTGGCCGCACAGCTCGGACGACAGGGACGCGGCCTCGCCGGTCGACCGCTGCCGATGTCGATCTCCTGACCCGTGGAGGATGCCCGGATGCCGCACCGCTCCGTGACCGTGGACGAGAGACTGCTCCGTCACATGGCGAGGGACGCCGCGATCTACACCCTCACGCGCCCGGTCGCCATCGTCATGTGGCTGGCGCTGGCCGCCGCCCTGATCATCGGCGTGCTCAACCTCACCGCGACCGCGCGCGCCGGGCAGGAGACGTCCGCCATCGTGGCCTTCACTCCGGCGGTCGCGGTCGCCCTCGGCCTCTACGCGGTGCTGCTGTCGGTGTCCAGCGCGCGCCGTGCGGTGCGGGCCGCCATGCCCGTGGAGAGCGTGGTGTGGGTGGCGCTGGACGACGACCGGCTGCAGCTGGGCAGCGACCGGCGGCGCTCCGAGATCCCCTACTCCGAGTTCCAGCACGTCCGCGTCGGGCGCGACGCCGTGCTGCTCAAGGTGCGCGATGCCGCGGTCGCGACCGCGATCCCCCGCGTGCTGCTGAGCGACGACGACATCGCACGACTGCGATCCCGCGTCTCCTGAGCCGTCGGGTCAGGTGGCCTCGGAGTCGAACGGAGGACGGTTCTGCGCGTCGAACACCGGCGGCGCGGTGCGCGGGGCCACCGGTTCCGCGATGGTGGCGGCGACCGCGGCCGGGGTCGTCGGCTGCGGCTCCTCGAACAGGGCGTCGCGGATGATGCGCCGGGGGTCGTACTGCCGCGGGTCGAGCTTGCGCCAGTCGACGTCGTCGAGCTCGGGGCCCATCTCCTCCCGCATCCGCGACTTGGTGTCGCGCAGGTACTCGCCGGCCTTGCGGACGAGTCGCGCGAAGCTCTCGGCCGCACGGGGAAGACGTTCGGGTCCGATGATCAGCACCGCGATGAGGCCGATCAGCAGCAGCTTCTCGAAGGTCAGACCGAACGTCATGTGACCAGGCTACCGCCGCGCCTGCGGAGTCTGCGCGCAGACAGCCCATACCCTGGAGGCATCACCCACGCAGGCAGGGAGAGTCAGCCCATGAGCGAGCACGACGCCAACGCGCGCTTCCTTCGAGAATCCATCGTCGAACCGGATTCCCTCGCGAGGGCGCGCGCGCACGCGGTCGAGCTCGGTGCCGCCCCGGTGAGCGCCGCGGTCGGTTCGCAGATCGCCGTGCTCGCCGCCGCCGCGGGGGCGCGGTCGATCGTCGAGATCGGCACCGGTGCCGGCGTGTCCGGCCTCTGGCTGCTGCGCGGCGCCCCGCAGGCCGTCCTGACCACGATCGACAACGAGCCGGAGCATCTCGCCGCGGCACGCCAGGCGTTCGCCGACGCCCGCGTCCCGTCCACCCGCGCCCGCCTCATCACGGGTCGCGCGAGCGACGTGCTGCCGCGCATGAACGAGTCCTCGTACGACATCGTGCTGGTCGACGCCGACCCGGAGAACGTGATCGAGTACGTCGAGCACGGTTTGCGGCTCGCACGGGTCGGCGGGCTCGTGCTCGTGCCGCGCATCCTCGCCGGCGGTCGCGTGGCCGACCCCGTGCAGCGCGACGACGTGACCTCCGCCTACCGCTCGCTGGTGCAGGCGACCCAGGAGTCCTCCGCGGTGCTGGCCACGGTGTCGCCGGCCGGTGAGGGACTGCTGCAGCTGGTGCGCCTCGACGACCAGGACTGACCGCGGGCACGGGGCCGGAACAGCGAAAGAGGGCGATGGATCCGCGGATCCATCGCCCTCCTGGTTCCGCACGAGCGGACCCGGTTCGATCAGGCCGGCGTCACGACGGCACCCAGCACGTCGTGGAGCTCCTTCGCTTCGGCGTCGTTCACGGAGACGACCAGGCGGCCGCCGCCCTCGAGCGGAACGCGCACGATGATGAGTCGTCCTTCTTTCACGGCCTCCATCGGTCCGTCTCCGGTCCTCGGCTTCATCGCTGCCATCGTGGCTCCCTTTCCTCCGGTGGTATGGAACGAGTTTATCGGGTGACACCGCGCCGTGGACGTCACGCCGACACAATCCCGTTCTCCCGCGCGATCAGGGAACCTGCCAGAACGTGCTGCCGAGCGCATACACGTGGTAGATCCACACCCACTGACCGAGCAGGCACAGCACCAGCACGCCGAGACGCCAGGCGCGCGACCGGGGCACCGCGACCGCGCCCCACGCCGGGCTGAGCGGCAGCAGCAACCGGAACGTGCTCGACTGCGGGAAGAACACCGCCAGCAGGTACAGCAGGTAGCTCGCACTCCACAGGCGCAGGTCCGCACCCAGTGCCCGCACCGGGCGGGCGAACAGCAGCGCGAGGGCCGCGGCCACCACGAGCAGCACGAGCGCGACGGGTCCCCCCGCGGCGGGAAGCCCCCACAGCGAGAACCAGAACTGCGACGCCTGCACCCACCCCTCGAACGGCACGAAGCCGTCGACGCCGCCCACGATCCAGTGCCGACGCCAGGCGAGCTCGGTCGCGAGATACGCCCCGGGGTCGCCCGTGACGACGGCGGCGATCACCTGCCACGCGAAGCCGGTCGCGACGGCGAGCGCGCCGGCTGCCACGATGTGCACCACCTCGCGCAGCGCGAGCGGATCGTCGCGGCGGTGGATCCAGCGGAGGATGCCGTGGAGGCCGAGGTACAGCGCGAAGGCCAGAACCCCGGGTCGCGTGAAGCCCATCACCGGGATCAGCAGGTACAGCCACGCGTACTGCCGGCGGATCGTCGCGTCCAGGGCGAGGAACAGCAGCAGCAGGAACAGCGTCTCCGCATAGCCCACCTGGAACATCGCGGCCAGCGGCCCTGCGGCGAAGAACACGACCGCCCAGAGCGCGGCCCCGCTGCCGATGCGATCGCGCAGCAGGCGGTGCAGCGCCAGGCAGGCCAGGTAGCCGGCGACGAGGGCGAGCACGAACGCTCCCGCTCCCCAGGAGCCGAGCACGAAACCGAGCGCCTTCGCGGCGTATGCGAACACCGGCATGAACGCCCACGCGTTCTCGGCGACCTCGCCGGCGTCGGTCAGCGGCAGCTCGCTCGGATACCCGTGGACGGCCACCTGCCAGTACCACTGGGCGTCCCAGCCGAGCACGAAATCGATCAGGCCCGCGTCACCGCCGAAGCGCGAGAAGACGGTGGACAGCGACGCCGCCGCGATCAGGAACCCCGTCGTCACGACGCGCGCGCCGAGATAGATCAGGCCGATGCGCAGCGGAAGGGGAAGCCGGGCCCAGCGACGTGCCGTGCTCAGTGCGAGGTGAGCCATGCCCGCAGGCCCTGCTCGACCGCCGCGATCTGCGCGAGCGGCACCCGCTCCTCGTCGTGGTGGGCGAGGTGCGGGTCACCGGGGCCGTAGTTCACGGCGGGGATGCCCAGCGCCGAGAAGCGCGCCACGTCGGTCCAGCCGTACTTCGGTCGCGGCTCGGCACCGACCGCCGCCACGAAGTCCCGCGCGATGTCGGCGTCCAGCCCGGGGCGTGCCCCCTCGGCCGCATCCGTGATCTCCACGTCGAACCCCGCGAGCACCGCGCGCACGTGGGCCTCGGCGTCGGCGGCCGACTTGCTGGGCGCGAAGCGGTAGTTGACCTCGACCTCGCACGCGTCGGGGATGACGTTGCCCGCCACCCCGCCGGCGATGCGGACGGCGCTGAGGCTCTCGCGGTACAGCAGCCCCTCGACCGGGACCTCCCGAGCGCGGTACTCGGCCAGACGGGTGAGGATGGGCGCGGCGCGATGGATGGCGTTCTCGCCGATCCACGCCCGGGCACTGTGGGCGCGGACACCCGAGGTACGCACGATCGCCCGCAGCGTGCCGTTGCAGCCGCCCTCGACCTCGCCGTTCGACGGTTCGCCCAGGATCGCGAAGTCCGCCTGGAGCAGGTCGGGACGTGCCGCCGCCAGCAGCGCGAGCCCGTTCTTGGTCGCCTCGACCTCTTCGTTGTCGTACCACATCCACGTGATGTCGACCGCGGGGTCGGTCAGCTCGGCCGCGAGCTTCAGCTGCACCGCGGTGCCCGCCTTCATGTCGACCGTGCCGCGCCCCCACAGGTAGGGCTCGCCGTCGACCTCGATGTCGCGCGTGGGAAGGTTGCCGTTCACGGGCACGGTGTCGATGTGGCCGGCGATCGCCACGCGACGGTCTCGGCCGCGGTCGGTGCGGGCGACGATCGTGTTCCCGTGCCGGATGACCTCGAGGTGCGCGAGGGGGGCGACGGCCTGCTCGATGGCGTCGGCGAGCGTCTTCTCGTCGCCCGAGACGCTCGGGATGTCGCAGATCGCGCGGGTGAGGGCAGCAGAGGACGCGGTCAGATCGAGCACCATGCCCTCAGCCTACCGACCGTCGTCATGCGGGCGGAGGCCCGGGTCGGCCCGCGATACCGTGGAGGTATGAGCGACGCGAGAACTGTGTGGGGCATCGGACTGACCACGACCGCCGGCGACGGCACCGTCCTGGACGCCTGGTTCCCCGAGGTGCGCACCGTCGCCCCCTCGACCGAGGACGCCGCGGCCGCGGTCGACGCCCTGGTCCCGCTCGCCGGGCCGGACGAGCGCCGCAACGTGACGGTCGAGGTCGTCCAGCTCCAGGTCGACCTCGACGCCGCCCCCGCCTCCACCGCGGACGCGTACCTGCGGCTGCACGCGCTGTCGCACCTGGTCGCACGCCCGAACGAGCTGAACCTGGACGGCATCTTCGCCCACCTGCCGAACGTGGCCTGGACGAACGCCGGACCTGTCCTGCCGTCCGACGCGGCCCGTCTGCGCCCGCAGCTCCAGCGGGCGGGCATCCAGGTGCAGGGGCTCGACAAGTTCCCGCGCCTGACCGACTACGTCCAGCCCGCCGGTGTCCGCATCGCCGATGCGTCCCGCGTGCGCCTCGGCGCCCACCTCTCCCCCGGCACCACCGTGATGCACGAGGGCTTCGTGAACTTCAACGCCGGTACACTCGGCGCCTCCATGGTCGAGGGCCGCATCTCACAGGGTGTCGTCGTGGGCGACGGCAGCGACATCGGTGGCGGCGCCTCCATCATGGGCACGCTCTCCGGCGGCGGCACGCACCGTGTCTCGATCGGGTCGCGCACGCTCCTGGGCGCCAACGCGGGGATCGGCATCTCGCTGGGTGACGACTGCGTGGTCGAGGCCGGGCTCTACGTCACGGCTGGCACCAAGATCGTGCTGGCCGACGGCCCGGTCACTCCGGACGGCGGCCGTCCGACCGTGAAGGGCGCGGAGCTGTCCGGCCGCGACGGCCTCCTGTTCCGCCGCAACTCCCTCACCGGTGCGGTCGAGGCGGTCCAGCGCGCCGGCGTCGGGGTCACGCTGAACGACGCGCTGCACGCCTGACACCGGCCATGCGGCCTCCGGCATGCCGCCACTGGTAGACTGACACCGCTGCTCGCGCCGCCGGCCGGTCAGCATCGTCGTCGTCTAGGGGTCTCCGAGGACCGAAGCGAGCGCCCGGCGCTCCCATCACCAGCCCGAACTGGCCATACGTACGGCGAACGGACGCGCGATCCGCCGCGTCCTCGCCCACCTCACCCCACTACCGCGCCCCTGTCGGGCGCTGACGGAGTTTCTGCATGCCTTCCTTCCTCGATCTCGGCGTTCCCGCCGAGCTCGCCGCCGTTCTCGCCGCCTCCGGCAAGACCGAGGCGTTCGCGATCCAGCGCGACACCCTTCCCGATTCGCTCGCCGGCCGTGACCTCCTCGGTCGCGGACGCACCGGCAGCGGCAAGACCATCGCCTTCGCCCTTCCGCTCGTGGCGCGGCTCGCGGCCTCGGGCACCAAGCGCCGCGCCGGGCTCCCCCGCGGCCTGGTGCTCGCGCCGACCCGAGAGCTCGCGACGCAGATCGCCGCCACCGTGGCCCCGCTCGCCGAGGCCGTGGGCCTCCGCGTCACCACCGTGTTCGGCGGTGTCAGCCAGCGTCCGCAGGAGAAGGCGCTGCAGGGCGGCGTCGACATCGTGGTGGCCTGCCCCGGTCGCCTCGAAGACCTCATGAAGCAGCAGGTCGTGCGTCTGAGCGCGATCGAGGTCGCTGTACTCGACGAGGCCGACCACATGGCCGACCTCGGCTTCCTCCCCGGCGTCACCCGCATCCTCGCGGCGACGCCCGCCGACGGACAGCGCCTGCTGTTCAGCGCGACCCTCGACCGCGGCATCGACACCCTCGCCCGCCGGTTCCTCTCGAACCCGGTCAGCCACGAGGTCGATGAGGCGAGCGTGCCCGTGGGCGAGATGACGCACCGCGTGCTGGTGGTCGACTCCACCGAGAACAAGACCGTGCTCGTGCGCGACCTGGCGTCCGGCACCGGCCGTCGCATCCTGTTCACGCGCACGAAGCACCAGGCGAAGAAGCTCGCCAAGCAGCTCACGGCCGCCGGCATCCCCGCGGTCGACCTGCACGGCAACCTCTCGCAGAACGCGCGCGAGCGCAACCTCGGCGCGTTCTCGACCGCTCCGGAGGACGGCGGGGTGCGCGTGCTCGTGGCCACGGATGTCGCGGCGCGCGGTGTGCACGTCGACAACGTCGACCTCGTGGTGCACGTCGATCCGCCCGTCGAGCACAAGGCCTATCTGCACCGCTCCGGCCGCACCGCGCGTGCCGGCGCCGCGGGCACGGTGGTCACGGTCGTGCTCCCCGAGCAGCGCCGCGACGTGAAGGACCTGCTGCGCAAGGCCGCGATCTCGGCCCCGCTCGAAGAGCTCACCCCGGCCGCGGTGACCGAGCTGGTGCCGGAGCGCGCGCCGCACGTGCGCCCCGGCAC